>ONSQ01000028.1 GCA_900320465.1 uncultured Eubacteriales bacterium | reverse complement strand
GATCGCCCACGAGGCAAAACAATGTGGGTTATCCATATCTGAGTTTTGCCGTCGTGTGCTGATCAACCGGCCGATCAAAAAACTACCGGTCATCATTCACGATGAAAGAGAGATCAAGCAGGAACTGCGGAACATAAACAAACTCGGCAACAATCTGAATCAAATCGCTCGATATCTTAATGAAGGTGGCCAAATGAACAAGGCTCTTTCACAAGAAATTAGAAAAACGCTCACGACGCTTAATCTCTCAATTCATGATTTCAACAGTGCGGTCGAAGCTGAATACGGTCAGAGCAGTTAAATCGCTAAATAGTTCAACTTGTAAAAAGTAGTTTTTTCATGAACCCGCAGTTTTCAAAAACAGTAAAAACAAACACATCTCTTTTTGCGACGGCCTGCTGTCGCTGCGAAAATGGAATTTGAGCCATAATGAAAATCGCAAGATTTGTTCAAGCGAGGGTTTGGGGAAACGCAATCCCCAACGAGATGGCCGAAGGAGTCAAAACTCATTTTTTGAGTATTCGTATGCCATAGGCGTATCTTGCTTTTAGAAATGTTACAGGAAAAACATTTGAAAAATAGCTGCTGAGTGCTTGCAAAAGTTATCCCGCAGCTTGGGGTTAGTGAGGGCACGCAAAATATCGCCGAAAGAAAAGAACGGAGGTTATGCTTATGACAGATTTTAAAATCGAAGAAGATGGCGTCGATTGTGTCGATGAAGAATTTGATGAGGCGTCGCGGGAGTGGGAGGATGACGAGGGCAATGGAGAAGACCTGATCCCGGAGCTGTATTTCTGCAATCCCGATCCTTATGCGAAACGGGAGAAACGGCCTGATAGTTCTCCGCACCGAAACTTCCGCTTCGACGAAAACGGAAATATCATTGTCCGAAATCCGAGCGCCTATTGGATTCCCGAATTGACCGTTACGGAAGAAATTGACGGTACGATCTATACGGTGACCGGAAGCTATGACGGAACAGAAGCCCTGGATCGAAAACTGGCCCGGATCATGCTGCACAATTTGGAGGATTTCTAATGACAAATACAGAAAATTATGTTTACATAGAGTCATCCAATCCTGTACAGCCAGTTGCCCTCGAAAAGGAGGAAACAGAATTGTTAAGGGCAACTGATAAAATCACCGCACTTTACTGCCGTCTTTCCCAGGAGGACGCTCTGGATGGAGAGTCGAATTCCATAAGCAATCAAAAACGTATCCTCGAAGCATTTGCGCGAGAAAGAAGATTTCCCAATCCGGTTTTCTTTGTTGATGACGGATACAGCGGAACGGACTTTGATCGTCCCGGCTTCCAGGAGATGTTGGATGAAATCGAAGCGGATCATGTGGCTGTGGTTTTGACAAAAGACCTTTCCCGTCTCGGACGCAATTCCACCATGACAGGCATGTTCATCAACATCACTTTTGCCAAACACAACGTCCGGTACATCGCCATCAATGACAACTTCGACACGCAGAATCAAAACAGCGTGGACAACGATTTTGCTGGAATCCGCATGTGGTTTAACGAGTTCTATGCCCGCGATACCAGCCGGAAGATCCGCGCGGTCAACAAGGCCAAGGGTGAACGCGGCGAAAAGCTGACCACAAATGCGCCGTATGGTTATCGGAAGAATCCCGAAAACAAGAAGGAATGGATCATTGATGAGGAAGCCGCACAGGTTGTCCGTCATATCTTTGATCTTTGCATGGAGGGCCGCGGCCCGATGCAAATCGCAAAGCAGCTGAAGGAAGAAATGATTTTGACTCCCACTGCATACAAGCACAAGGAGGGAATCAAGACTCCCAATCCGGAATCCGCAGATCCGTATCACTGGTGTACCGAAACTGTCATTGGTATTTTGGAGCGCCAGGAATACACCGGCTGCACGGTCAACTTCAAAACCTACACGAATTCCATTTGGGATAAGAAGCAAAGAGAGAATCCGGAAGAAAACCGCGCTGTCTTCTACAACACCCACCCGGCGATCATTGAGCCTGAGGTGTTTGACAAGGTTCAGGAAATCCGGCAGCAGCGTCACCGCAGAACGAAAACGGGAAAGTCCCATATGTTCTCCGGGCTTGTGTTCTGTGCGGACTGTAAAGCTAAAATGCGCTACTGCACCACCAGTTACTTTGAGGAACGGCAAGACCACTTTGTCTGTGCCAATTACCGCAGCAATACCGGAACTTGCTCAGCACACTTTATCCGAGCTGTCGTTCTGGAGCAACTGGTCTGGAAGCACATGCAGATGGTCATCGACTATGTCCTCCACTATGAGGATTTCTTCCGGGCAAAAATGGAACAGCGGCTCCGTGTAGAGAGTAACGAGATCCTGCGGGTCAAGCGGAAGCAGCTTGACAAGGCGGAGAAGCGAATTCTCGAGCTTGACAAGCTCTTCGTGAGGATCTACGAGGACAATGTAGCCGGAAAGCTGAGCGATGAACGCTTTTCCGTCATGAGCAGCAGCTATGAAGAAGAGCAGCAGGCCTTGAAGGCGGACGCGGAGACGTTACGGCAGGAGATCGAAGTACAGGAACAGCAGAATCAGAATTTGGAACTGTTTATCCAGAAGGTTCATCAATATGCGGATCTGGACGAATTGACCGCATATGCAGCCCATGATCTGATCAAGGCGATTTATATCGGGGCTCCGGACAAGAGCAGCGGAAAACGTCGTCAGAGCATCAGTATCTGTTATGATTTCGTGGGCTTTATCCCTTTGGATGAACTGATGAAACAGGAAACGGCATGACCCGTAAGTCATGCCGTCCCTGCAAAACACTATAAAACTGTTTTACGAACCCCGCCCATCGGGCGCGCCTTTTTATTTTCTTGTCACTGTCTCCGGTTCCGCAGCTGGGCAAGCTGGGCCTCCGTGCCTGCGCCCCAGGGATACTGGGACATATATTCCCCGAAAAAGCCGTTCAGACTGTCTCCCTCGCCCGCCAGGAAGCGGTAAAGATCGCATTCGATCAGTTCCGGCCGGATACGCAGGCAGCGGTTTTTCAGTTCAAAGAGCTCCCCCACGCCGTATTGCCGCAGCGTGTCCCGCAGCGAGCGGATCACCACGTCCATCTGCTTCTGCATGGAGACGTCGTACAGGCGGTCCTCCCACAGGGCGGCAAAGGCATCCCGGCGGCTGACACCGGCGCCGCGGCGATCCACCAGATACGCCAGCAGCTCCTTGGATTTGGAGCGCCGGAACCCCATGGTCCTGCCGTCCACCAGCACTTCAAAGTGACCGAAGGTGTGCACCGCGATATGGGCGCTCTGCGCCGGGGCGCGCAGGGACAGGGCGTACTCCAGCTCCTCTGCCAGACGGGATTCGTCTAGGGGCTTGAGCAGATAGGCAGTGGGGTGCACAGCATAGGCCTCCAGGGCATAGCGGCTGTGGGCCGTGAGGAAGAGAATGGCAATACTTCGGTTCAGCTCCCGCAGCCTTTCCGCCAGCTCCAGACCGGTCATCTCCGGCATGCCAATGTCCAGCAGCGCCAGATCCACCCGGTTTAACCGGGCCCAGTCCAGAGCCTCCCGCGGCTGGGTAAAGCCCCGCACTTCATCCAGCTGATGCAGTTTTTCGCAGACCGTCAGGGTGCTCTGCAGCACCGCGGCCTCGTCGTCTACGCAGATGGCGTTCATCGTCGCACACTCCGTTAACAGGCTTTTTCGCCATTATAGCACGCTTATTGCCGTTTTCCAACCATTTATCGTCGCTTCTCACATATGCTCAAAGCCGCCCCCCCAAGTAGGAGACGGCTTCGAGTAAATAGAATAAAAGGAGTAAAAAAGAAAAATCTGGATCGGTGGGTTCTCAGACATTCGCCACGCCGCTGGCGCGGATATCCCCGATGGGAACGCCGCTGTAGGTGCCGTTGTAGTGCCATACGGCGCTCATGGAAACAGCGCCGGAGGTGACGGGGATGGCAAAGGTGGCCAGGCAGTTGGTCACAGGGGTCGAGCCGCCGTAGCTGATCGGGTTGGCGCTTGCGCCGTAGATCATACCGTTGACCGTCAGCTCAACGCCGCCGCCCACGGTGTACAGGCTGTAGGAGGAGGCGCACACGTCCACATACAGGGTCTTGGTGCCGTAAGCATCCGCCTGGACGGACCAGTTCACCAGCAGATTCAGCTGCGTCCCGGTGTTGGACAGGAAGCTGCCCGAGGCCAGAACGCCGCCGCCGAGGCCGCCGGCCACCTGGTTGAGTTCATTGTCGGAAAGAATCTTTTTCTCCATGATATGTCATCTGCCTTTCATTATTGTTTTTGTCTGCACGCTGATCATACCAGCAGAACTGTCACACAAATGTCACACAGAGCGTTCCCGGAGGGCGATGAAAAAGGTTTCCATAATCTTGTAAAACCAGCCCAATTTGTTGGATGCTGGTTGGATGAGCCTTGCTATAATAAAAGGGTTAAAATAAGGTATTACTAACTGCTTATTGGATTTTATTGGATTTATAAAAGAGACAGGAGGACGACTGTATGCTGACTATCACAGAAAACAGGCGGGAGACCGAACTGACGGTTGCCCTGGCCGGGCGGCTGGACACCACCACCTCGCCGGAGCTGGAGCAGAAGCTTCGGGAGAATCTTCCGGGTGTGACGGAGCTGGTTCTTGATCTGGCCGAGCTGGAGTATATCTCTTCCGCGGGGCTGCGCGTGCTGCTCGGCGCTCAGAAGATCATGATGAAGCAGGGCTCCATGAAGCTGACGCATGTGAACGAGACCGTGATGGAGATTTTCGAAGTCACCGGTTTTGTGGACATTCTGACCATTGAGTAAAGCCATGTCAGAACCGATTTTCAGAGAGAAAAGTCTCAAGAGGATCAGCTCTCCCGAAGAGCTGGGCGACTATCTGCGCGTCACCAGTCCCGCGGTATGGATGCTTCTGGTCGCGGTGATCCTGCTGCTGGCGGGCTTCCTGATCTGGGGCTCGGCCTCCTCCATCGACAGCATCGTCACCGGCACGGCCCAGGTAGAGGGCGGGAAAATGCAGATCTTCTTTGACGACGATGAAATCGCCCGCACCGTGCAGACCGGGATGACCGTCCGGGTCGGCGAGACCGAGAGTACCATCAGCAGCATCGGCACCAATGCGCAGGGGGTTCTGTTTGCCACCGGCGACACCACGCTCTCCGACGGCAGCTATCCGGCGCGGGTCATCCTGCGGCAGACCCAGGTTTTGCAGCTGCTGTTCAACTGAGGGCGGCCATGCGGAAAAAGAAGATACCACAGCCGGGGAAAAGCGGCCGTGTCCGCGTCCCCGTCGTCATGCAGATGGAGGCGCTGGAGTGCGGCGCCGCCTCGCTGGCCATGGTGATGGCCTATTACGGCAAGTGGGTGCCGCTGGAGCAGGTCCGTCTGGACTGCGGCGTCAGCCGTGACGGTTCCAACGCCAGGAACGTGCTGATGGCCGCCCGAAGCTACGGCTTCGAGGCCCAGGGCTATCGCTGCGAGCCCTCCGTGCTGCGCAAGGACATGACCTTCCCCTGCATCATTCACTGGAATTTCAACCACTTTGTTGTTCTGGACGGCTTCCGGGGCAACTGGGCTTACATCAACGATCCCGCCCGCGGCGAAGTCAGAGTCTCCATGGAGGAGTTTGACCTCGCCTTCACCGGGATCTGTCTGCAGATCATCCCGGGGCCGGACTTTGTCCCCGGCGGCAAACGCAGAAGCACGCTGAGCTTTGCCCGCTCGCGTCTGAAGGGCGCAGGCGCGGCCGTTGCCTTTGTGCTCCTCTCCACGGTGATCGGCTATCTCTTCGGCATCATCAATCCCATTTTCTCCCGCTTTTTCATGGACCGGCTGCTGACCGGCGAAAACCGGGAGCTTCTGATGCCCTTCCTGGGTCTCATGGTGATCATGGGTCTGGCCCAGGTGGTGGTGTCCTGGATTCAGGCGGTCTATTCTCTGAAGATCAACGGCAAAATGGCCATCGTCGGCAGCAGCGAGTATATGTGGAAGCTGCTGCGCATGCCCATGGAGTTTTTCTCCCAGCGGATGGCCGGCGACCTCATGCAGCGCCAGGGCACCAACGCCTCCATCGCCTCCACCCTGGTCAACACGCTCACGCCGCTGGCGCTCAACACCGTCATGATGGTCTTCTATCTGGTGGTCATGCTGCGCTACAGCGTGCTTCTGACCATCGTGGGCATCGTGACGATCATCCTGAATTTGATCGTCTCCCGCATCATTTCGTCCAAGCGCGTCAACATCACCCGCGTGCAGATGCGCGACGAGGGCAAGCTTGCCTCCGCCACGGTTTCCGGTATCCAGATGGTGGAGACCATCAAGGCCAGCGGCGCCGAAAACGGCTATTTCCAGAAATGGGCAGGCTACCAGGCCTCGGTCAACACCCAGAATGTGAAGTTTGCCCGTCTCAACCAGACGCTGGGCATGATCCCCGGTCTTCTGTCCGCTCTTGCCGACGCCAGCGTGCTGATTATCGGCGTGTGGCTTGTCATGCAGGGGCGCTTCTCTCTGGGCATGATCATGACCTTCCAGGGCTTTCTGGGCTCTTTCATGTCCCCGGCCATGACGATCCTCTCCGCCGGACAGACCATTCAGGAGATGCGCACGGAGATGGAGCGTGTGGAGGACGTGATGCGCTATCCCTCCGACCCCAACGCCGTTGACCGTCCCCTTTCGGACGAGCAGGACTACTCCAAGCTCTCCGGCAGCGTGGAGCTGCGCAACGTCTGCTTCGGCTATTCCCGTCTGGGCCAGCCCCTGATCCGGGACTTCTCCATGACGCTCAAGCCCGGCAGCCGCGTGGCCTTCGTGGGTAGCTCCGGCTGCGGCAAATCCACCCTGAGCAAGCTGATTTCCGGCCTGTACCAGCCATGGAGCGGTGAGATCCTCTTTGACGGAAAACCGATCTCGGAGATCGACCGCAGCGTGTTCACCGGCTCGGTGGCGGTGGTGGACCAGGATATCACCCTCTTCGAGGACACGATCGCCAACAACATCAAAATGTGGGACGAGTCCATCGAGGACTTTGAAATGATCCTCGCCGCGCGCGACGCACAGATCTACGACGACATCATGGCCCGCGAGGGCGGCTTTGGCGCCCGGCTGACCGAAGGCGGCAAGGACCTGTCTGGCGGCCAGCGCCAGCGGCTGGAGATCGCGCGCGTGCTGGCGCAGGATCCCTCCGTCATCATCATGGACGAGGCCACCTCGGCCCTGGACGCCAAGACGGAGTACGAGCTGGTCAAGGCGGTCAAGGACCGCGGCATTACCTGCATCGTGATCGCGCACCGGCTCTCCACGATCCGGGACTGCGACGAGATCATTGTGCTCGATCACGGTCTGGTGGTGGAGCGCGGCACGCATGATGAGCTCATGGCCCTGGGCGGCTATTATACCGAGCTCATCACCAGCGACTGAACGGAGGCGGACTATGGGTTGGTTTGATGAACAGATCCGGCAGAGAAAGCTGTCGGACCAGGAGATCTTTGAAGACTCCATGTTCCGCATGGCCTCCGTTCTTCTTGGCAAGCAGCGCGCCGGCGCACTCAACGACGAGCGCATTGCAGCCAAGGCGGCCATTGACGATATCCTCAAATACTATCACTACAAGCCGACGGAGGTGCCGGACGGTGTCCGCACGCTGGACGACCAGCTGGAATACTGTCTGCGCCCCCACGGTCTGATGCGCCGGAACGTTCAGCTGAAGGAGCGCTGGTATCGCGACGCCTTCGGGCCCATGCTGGCCTTCCGCAAGGAGGACGGCGCCGCCGTGGCGCTGATCCCCAAGCCCTTTGGCGGCTACTGGTTCATCGACGGCACTACCGGTGCGAAAGAGAGCGTCGGCCGCGCCAACGCCGACAGCTTTGACCCCGACGCCATCTGCTTCTACCGTCCCCTGCCCCTGCGCAAGCTGGGCATCCCGGATCTGATCGTATACCTGAAAGACTGTCTGAGTACCGGCGACTATATTTCTCTGGTGCTGCTGACGCTGCTGCCGATCCTTCTGGGCCTGCTGATGACCAACATCACCCGCGCCCTGACCGGCTTTGTGGTCAGAAGCGGCAAGCTGTCGCTGCTGTGGGGCACGGCCGTGTTCATGATCTCCGCGCTGATCTCCTCGCAGCTGATCGGCGTGGTCAAGTCGCTGATGATGAACCGGGTGGAGCTGAAGACCTCCCTGTCCACCGAGGCGGCCATGATGATGCGCGTCATGAATATGCCGGCCAACTTCTTCCGGCAGTATGCTTCCGGCGAGCTGTCCAGCCGTTACAGCGCGGTAAACCAGCTCTGTGAACTGCTGTTGGGCAGTGTCTTTTCCACAGGTCTGAGCTCTATTCTATCTCTTTTATACATCACCCAGATTTTCCATTACGCTCCAGCCCTGGTCGGCCCCGCGCTGCTGATCGTGCTGGCCACGGTGCTTGTCAGCGTGATTTCCGTTCTGACCCAGATGAAGCTGAGCCGGGAGATCATGCAAAAGGGTGCCCGGCTCAACGGTCTGAGCTTTGCCCTGATCAACGGCGTGCAGAAGATCAGGCTGGCCGGTGCGGAAAAGCGCGCCTTTGCCAAGTGGGCCAACGCCTATGCCGATGCCGTGGAGCCCAGCTACAACCCGCCGTTTCTGATCAAGGCAAACGGCGCCGTCAGCTCTGCCATTTCACTTATCGGCACCATTATCCTGTACTATCTCGCGGTGCAGAGCCGCGTCAGTCCGTCGGAGTATATCGCCTTCAACACGGCCTTCGGCTCTGTGACGGCGGCCTTTGCCTCCATGGCGGGCGTGGCGCTGTCGGTGGCACGCATCAAGCCCATCCTGGAGATGGCCGAGCCTATTTTGAAAACCCAGCCGGAAAGCTCGGAAAACCGCACGATGGTCACCAAGCTCAACGGCAGCATCGAGCTGTCCAATGTTTACTTCCGCTACAACGACCACATGCCCTATGTGGTGGACGGCATGAGTCTGAAGATTCGCGCCGGCGAGTATGTGGCCATTGTTGGCACCACCGGCTGCGGCAAGAGCACGCTCATGCGCCTGCTGCTGGGCTTTGAGACCCCGGAGCGCGGCGCCGTCTATTACGACGGCAAGGATATCAGCAAGCTGGATCTGCGGTCCCTGCGGCGGCGCATCGGCGCCGTGACCCAGGACGGCAGCCTCTTCCAGGGCGACATCTATTCCAACATCGTCATCTCCGCTCCCCAGCTCACGCTGGACGAGGCCTGGGAGGCGGCGGAGATCGCCGGGATCGCCGATGATATCCGCGCCATGCCCATGGGGATGCAGACCGTCCTGTCCGAGGGCCAGGGCGGCATCTCCGGCGGCCAGAAGCAGCGTCTGATGATCGCCCGCGCTGTGGCGCCCAAGCCGAAGATCCTGATGTTCGACGAGGCCACCTCCGCGCTGGACAACAAGACGCAGAAGCGCGTCTCCGACGCGCTGGACGCGCTCAAGTGCACACGCATCGTGATCGCCCACCGGTTGAGCACGATCCGCAACTGCGACCGCATCCTGGTGCTGGACAAGGGCAAGATCCTGGAAGACGGCACCTATGACGAGCTGATTGCGAAAAACGGCACCTTTGCCGAGCTGGTGGAGCGCCAGCGACTGGATCTGTGAGGATGCTGTGACGCTTCTGTGACGGGCCGTACGGTAAACTTGCGCGTATCCCGGAAACAGAATGAGGAGGAATTGACATGCTCAAAGAGAAAAAAACGGCTCTGCTCTCGCCGCTGAGCGACGAGGAAGCCGCGCTTGCCTCCGGCGGCAGATACCGCGGAGCGGTCTTCATGTATACGATCCAGCCCGGCGAGACGCTGAGCATCCTGGCCCACCGCTACGGCACCACCGTGCGCGTGCTGCGCGAGCTCAACGACATTCTCAGTGCCGACCAGGTCAAGCCCGGCTCCACCCTCATGATCCCGCAGCGATGAGGCGACTTACGCGCGGCGCAAAATCGCGCCCTTTGCTCGCTCTGGCGGTCGCGGGGCTCTTCTGGCTTCTTGTGTTCGCCGCCTTTCTTCGCTTCGGTGAGGGTGGCTTGACACTATTTTACGAAATCCCGCCGGAGGCGACGGACTACCGTTTCACTTTTCAGCCGGAGGGCATCGTCCGCGTGACGGACAGCCATATCAGCGCCGACGGCGTGGAGCTTTCGGTGCATCTCCGGGGCGTTGGCCGCGGCGTCACCCGCGCCACGCTCCTGTGGGACGGGCCGATGGATGACGCGCTGTACGAGCGTGAGCTCTCCAGCACCATCCACGCCCTCCCCTTCGGCATCCTGTTCGACAGCATCACCTGGAATTTCAGCGGCTGGGAATTTTTTACCTTCTGCCTCAGCCTCTTTCTGCTGACGGCGTCGCTGATCTTCTTCCTTGCCAGCCGGAACGAGAAGAAGCGCGTCTATTATTCCTACCGCTCCACGGCCCTGCTGGGCCTCGCCATTTTCTGTCTGGTGGCGGGCTTTCTGCGTGCGGACATGCTCCTGGGCTTTGCGCGCGCCGAGAATGCCGGCACCGTCTGGTCGCTGCTGGTCAGCACGATCGTGACGGCCCAGACCTTTATGCGCAGCACCGCCTTTGTCATCGCGGGCTTTGCCCTGGCGGTGGCTGCCAGCAATCTGGTCCTGATGCGCCACGAGGGCACGCGCCCCTCCAACATGCTGGGCATTTTCGTCTCGCTTGTCATGGTGGGCGGCGCCGCCTTCGGCATCTGGATGTCGCGCTCGCTGTTAAGCTTTCCGCTGCGCAATGTGCTGCTGAACGTATACGCGGGTCTGTTCGTCTATCTGGAATGTCTGCTGGCCGCCACGATCATCCGCGCTCTCCAGGCCGGGCGGCATGAGCCCGCTTACGACCGGGACTATGTGCTGATCCTGGGCTGCCGCATCCGTCCGGACGGGACGCTCTATCCGCTGATCCGTTCGCGGGTGGACCGGGCCGTGGCCTTCGCCCGTGCCCAGCAGGAGAAGACCGGCAGGCTTCCCGTGCTGATCCCCAGCGGCGGCAAGGGCGAAGACGAGCCTCTCTCCGAGGCCGAGGCCATGGCCGCTTACCTGCGTACGCAGGGCTTCCCCGAGCAAAACATTTTAATCGAAAACCAATCCAGGACCACCCGGGAGAATATGCTCTTCTCCCGCAAACTGATGGACGCGTCTGCCCGGGCCGCCTTTTCCACCTCCAGTTATCACGTCTACCGCGCCGGCATTCTGGCCGCCGAGGAGAACTGGAACCTGGACGGCATGGGAAGCCGGACCAAATGGTATTTCTGGCCCAATGCATTTCTGCGTGAATTTATCGGCCTGATGGCCGCCGGATGGCTCCAGCAGCTGGCCGCCGCCGCTGTGATCACTGTCGTCAGCGTCGTGCTGACCGAGCTGGTTATGTAAGAAAGAAGTGAAAAAAATGGCACATCCCTATATCAATCGTGAGCTTTACGAGGCGATCCTCCATTTTGAAGAGAGCGACGCCGCCCAGGAATACTACTACCGCGTCATGGACACGGAAATCGAGCGCGGCGGCAAGCGAGACACCGTGCGCGGCCAGATCCTGCGCACCTACGCCATGCTCTTCTGCGACGACATGGGCGCCGTGGCGGGGCAGAAGGCCACCGTGCAGGACGTGGAGGCCACGGCAGACCGCCTGTATCTGGGCGAGGCGCGCTTTGACCCCAGGCACTGGTACCGCATGCGCTACCACTTCCCCGTCATTGACGAGGACAACTATGACCGCTTTGCCGCGCTGGTGATCTCGGATCTCAACGCCGGCTGTCTGCACGACGCGGCGAAGGAAGGCGGTGAAATGCTGCTGGTCGGCGCGGCCAATCCCCTGTTCCTCAGCGCAGAGGAGCGGCAGCATCAGGATCTGCGCACGGTCAGTCTGCCGGATTCCGGCGAGGAGGGGCAGCGCGCATGAATGTTTTGACCGTACTGGAAAACGAAACCGAACTGACCCCGATGACCCAGATGATCAGCACCTTGGCGCCGGACGCCGATCTGATGTGCTTCGGCAGCAGCCTCCCGGCCCTCGCCGCCGCGCGTGAGCATCAGGTGGATGTGGCGCTGATCGACGCCGAGCTGCCGGAGCTGAGCGGCCTGGATTTCGGCCGCTATCTCCAGGAGCTATACCCCAGTGTGAATCTGATTTACCTGTCCCGCAGCGAGGCCTCCGGCTATGAGGCTCTGCGCCAGCACGCCAGCGGCATCCTGCCCAAGCCCTTTGCCGAAAAGGAACTGCGGCGCGAACTGGAGGAACTGCGTTTCCCGCCCTCCGACAAGACCGCCAAGCGGCTCTTTGCCCAGACCTTCGGCAATTTCGAGCTGTTTGTGGACGGCAAGCCCGTCGTGTTCAAATATTCCAAGACCAAAGAGATCGTGGCGCTGCTCATCAACAACCGCGGCGCCCAGACCACCAACGGAGAAATCATTGCCTCTCTCTGGGAGGACGACGGCGACCCCGAAAAGAAGGGCTCGTACCTTTCCAACCTGCGCCAGGATCTGCAGAACACCTTCACCAAGCTCAAGCTCAGCGGCGTGATCCTTAAGCAGCGCGGGAGTCTGGCCATTGCAACCGATCGCATTGAGTGTGATCTGTATGACTGGCTGGAGAACAAGCAGGCCTCCAAGTATCAGTATCTGGGAGATTATATGAACCAGTACAGCTGGCCGGAGGTCATGCACGCCCAGCTCGACGAAATCGCCTGGTCGTTTGACGAATGACAGGCGCGGGCATTCCCTGCGAACCGCCATACCGATTAGCTTTTGTACTTAAGAGACAGCCGTCTCCCGGCAATGCCGTCTCTTGAAAATAAAAAGGAGAAAACACAATGAAACGAATCATCAGTCTTCTGCTCGCGGCCATGTTGGTTCTGTCTCTGGCTGCCTGCGGCGCCGGAGCGGCCGTTCCCGCTCAGAGCGCCGAACCCGCTGCGGAGATTGCCGCCGAGACCCCGGCTCCTGCTCCCGCGGAGCCCAGCGCCGAGGTGGTTCAGCCCGCCGTCCCCGCTGCGGACGTCCCCGCGGTCTCCGATATCGATCTGCAGCTGAATCTGCTCTATTCCCAGATCAGCGGCCTGAAGCAGGACGCTTCCCGGAACACCTGGTACTATTCCGTCACCGACCTGGATCACGACGGCAACCTGGAGCTTGTCGCCGCCTCGCTGCATCCGCTGGATCGCTCCACCAACCTGGCGATCTGGGAAGTCAGCGCGGACCGCGTCGGTCTGAGCGCCGTGCAGGTTGTGAAGGACGAGGACGAGTCCTTCCCCGACATTATGACCGATGCGGCCGACTGCTATCATGACGCGTCTTCCGACACCTGGTCCTATGTGTTCTACGATAACCTCGTGATCTCCGATTACGAGGTCTACACCGTCAAGACCGCCGTCACCATGAAGGACGGCGCCATCAGCTACAAGCCGCTGGCCATCCAGCATCTGCTGGTGGGTCTGAACACCCGCACCGTCGATTACATGGACGCAAGCGGTCTGGCCATCTCCCCGGAGGCATACAACGCCGCCGGTACCGCCGAGTTTGCCTCCTGCGAGCGCAGCAGCACCAGCTTTGCCTGGCTCACGGCGGCTGATCTCGACTCTCAGATCCGTCTGACCGACAGCTATGCCGTGTTCAGCGGCGCCAAGGCACCCACCCAGGTCTTCCCCGTGCCGCGCCCCGCCGCGCTGAGCGTTTCCGGCTCCGCTGCCGCCGCCACCCCGGCCCCCGTGGTCACGCCCGTCCCCACCCCCAAGGCCGCGGACGAGATCAAGTACCTCATGATCACCAAGAATCCCACCAACGAGAATAAAAAGGTCGGCGGCAAGGCCCTGTTCGTGGCCTGCGCCAACGCCTTTGAATCGCTGAGCTGGACGCTCGTCTCCCCCACCGGCGGCGAGTACTCCGTGCCCAACTTCCGCAGCTATTTCAACGCGGATGTCAGCGGCGAATACAGCACCACTCTCGCCATCGCCAACGTCACTGCGGACATGGACGGCTGGGGCGCGTACTGCACCTTCTATTACAAGGGCCAGTCTCTGCGCACCACCACCGCCTACATCTATGTCAAGGGCGAAAGCAGCCCGGTTCCCCAGAGCGGCTCCCTGGAAGGCTATGTGACCGAGATCCTTCGCAATTCCGTCACGTTCGAAGTGCCCGGCGTAGATTACTATACGCTCGATATCAGCAGCTGCACGGTCGAGGGCAACCTGGCCGTCGGCGCTCCCGCCACGCTGTATTATAACAGCCGCGGTGCCAGAGGCGTCAACGTGGTCAACGCCACGATCCACGGCAAGGCTGATCCTGTCGTTCCCGACGGCGGCGTTGCGACCGGTTCTGTAGTCGACTGGACTTACAGCAATGTCAATGTGGAAATCGACGGCACCATCCAGTCCCTGTTCTGGGATATTGTTGAGCTACACGGCGACATCTACGCCGGCGCTCCCGCCACGGTGACCTGGCAGGGTACCACTACCAAGGGTCTGAACTACACCTCCTGCGTCATTGAAGGCCGTCATCCCGCGCCCGTTCCGGAGTACGGCTCCATGAGCGGCACGGCCCACGAGGGCGGCGCAGGCTTTGCCATCACGCTGATGGACGGCAGCCAGGTCTTTGTGGACGGGTGGATCTGCAATGTCATGGGCGTGTTCTATGACGGGGCTCCCTGCTCGGTCTACTATACCGGCGAGGTCACGAGCGATTCCATCTACAAAGTCGACATCTACGGCAGCTCCCCCGAGCCCGATCCCGCGCCCGCTCCCATTCCCGAACCCGATCCCGCGCCTGTCAGCGGCTCTGTCGAAGGCCGCGCCTTTGACAACCTGGACGGCAGAGTTGTGATTTTCCTGGATAACGGATATACCCTGTATGTTGAGCGCACCATCTGCACCTTCCATGCCGAGGTCGTTGTCGCCGGCAGCGGCAATCCCTGCAAGGTCTTCTATATCGGCGAGCCCAGCCAGGACGGCGTCTACTCCGTCGAGATCTTCGAACAGGACGACCCTTTGTTTTGATCTTTAATCTGCGCGTGTGACAGTACTGTGATAGAACCTGTGCTATCCTGTACACGTAAACAAGAGAGCGGCGCGGAACGCTGCGGGCTTCCGACAGTTGCTCCCGAAAACCAGAAACGGAGGTATTACCCATGAGCATCGAGAAAGTTGCCATGAATGACGAACTGCTGGACAAGGTCAGCGGCGGCAGCGTTCTGCCCTATGTGGTGCAGACCGGCGATACCCTCGGCGTGATCGCGAAGAAGTTCAACGTCACGGTCGAACAGCTGATGAAGTGGAACAACCTGAAGGACCCCAACTTCCTGACGGTTGGCCAGCGTCTGGTCATTAAGTTCTGACGAACAGCCAAAGCTCCCGCCGGTCTGGCTTCGCAGTCCGGCGGGAAGAGGGAAAAGTCCGTGTGACAGTTGTGTGAGAAACACTGTGCTAAGATTATCCCGTAAGCCAAACAAAACAACCGATAACAACAAAAACAAAGATTTTGAAAGGAGTAACAATCATGAGCGAACTGGAAAAGAAAGTGGAAAAGGTCTCCGAAGAGGAACTGGGCGTTGTGTCCGGCGGTGCCACCGCCAACTACATGGCTGCTCTGGATGTCATGAACGGCAAGTACGGCAACGGCGAGGAGCGCCGCAGAAGACTGACCGCGGCAGGCTATAACTACGACGCCGTCCAGTATCTGGTGAACGCCATGTCCAAGGGCTACGACAAGGTCGCCAGAGATGTCATCGATGGCAAGTACGGCAACGGCGAGGCCCGCGTGAAGGCCCTCAAGGCCGCCGGCTATGACGCCAAGGTCGTTCAGGATCTGGTCAACGCCATCCTGCTGTAAACAACAATTCAAAAGCATACCCGCTGCCGCACACCGGCAGCGGGTTCTTTTTCGGTTGAGGTGGGAAAGATAATCCTCTTCCTCCTTTGCACCCACAAACAGGCCTTCGCTGTGTGACAGTCGTGTGATGCGGCCTGTGCTATGATAAGCCCGTAAACAAGAGATGCCCACAACAGGCATCCGAATCGAAAGGAGAACATCATCATGTCTGAAGAAAAGAAAATCCTTGACAGCACGCTCGAAGAGGTCACCGGCGGCGCCGGCGGTTGGGAAAAGTTCGCAAAGGGCAGCTATGTGAACTATGGCAGCTACATCGTCTACACGGTCGCCCCCGGCGACGTGCTCAGCGGAATCGCGCTGCGCTTCGGCGTCACGGTTGCACAGATACAGCAGTGGAACAACATCAAAAACGCCAATCTGATCACCGTCGCCCAGAAGCTGACCATCTACCCCAAGACCGTCCGCTGAACAAAACAGTCATCCACCCCTCCGCTGTGAAGCGGAGGGTGTTTTTTTCTGCAGAACGAAGACAGCCCCCTCCGCCATGCGGCGGAGGGGGCTGTGACTATTTTAGTGTGTTTTGAAACGAATTACTTGCGCTCGGCGTTGAAGGTCTTCTTGGCCTCTTCCCAGCCGGCCAGCAGGCTCTTGAAGCCGGCCTGTGCAAAGTCCTTGACCTCGGCGCCGGCGTCGGCGGCGATGGCGGTGAGCTTGTCGGTGGCTTCCTTCAGAGCAGCCTTGGCGGCCTCGACCCTGGCCTCGACCTCGGCCTCAACGTTCTCAGCGGCAGCGGCCTTCTCGGCTTCCTTCTCGTTGATTTCCTTGATCGCGGCCTGCGCGGCGGCGAGGCGGGCGATGGGAACACGGAACGGGCTGCAGGACACGTAGTCCAGGCCGACTCTGTGGCAGAACTCGACGGAAGTGGGATCGCCGCCGTGCTCGCCGCAGATGCCCAGATGCAGCTCGGGACGGGTCTCGCGGCCCAGCTTGCAGGCCATCTTGACCAGCTTGCCAACGCCGACCTGGTCCAGGCGGGCGAAGGGATCGCTCTCGTAGATCTTGTTCTCGTAGTACGAGCCGAGGAACTTGCCGGCGTCGTCACGGCTGAAGCCGAAGGTCATCTGGGTCAGGTCGTTGGTGCCGAAGGAGAAGAACTGGGCTTCCTTGGCGATGTCGTCCGCGGTCAGAGCGGCGCGCGGGATCTCGATCATGGTGCCGACCAGGTACTTCATATCGGAGCCGGCCTCGGCGATGAGCGCGTCGGCAGCCTTGACGACCACGTCCTTGACGAACTTGAGCTCCTTGACCTCGCCCACCAGCGGGATCATGATTTCGGGAACCATGGTCCACTCGGGGTGACGGGCCTGGACAGCCAGCGCGGCCTTGATGACGGCACGGGTCTGCATCTCGGCGATCTCCGGGTAGGTGACGGCCAGACGGCAGCCGCGGTGACCCATCATGGGGTTGAACTCGTGCAGGGAAGCGATGATGGCTTTGATGTCCTCAACGCTCTTGCCCTGGGCGTCGGCCAGCGCCTTGATGTCGGCCTCTTCAGTGGGAACGAACTCGTGGAGCGGGGGATCCAGGAAGCGGATGGTGACAGGATAGCCCTGCATGGCCTCGTAGATGCCCTCGAAGTCGCCCTGCTGCATGGGCTCGAGCTTGGCCAGAGCCTTGACGCGTTCTTCGAGCGTGTCAGAGCAGATCATCTCACGGAAAGCGGCGATACGGTCGCCCTCGAAGAACATGTGCTCGGTACGGGTCAGGCCGATGCCCTGGGCGCCCAGCTCGATCGCTCTGGCGGCGTCGCGCGGGGTGTCGGCATTGGTACGGACCTTCAGACGGCGGTACTTGTCGGCCCAGCCCATGATGCGGCCGAACTCGCCGGCGATGGTGGCATCGACCGTGGGGATCACGCCGTCATAGATGTTGCCGGTGGAGCCGTCGATGGAGATATAGTCACCCTCGTGGAAGGTCTTGCCGGCGAGGCTGAACTTCTTGTTCTCCTCGTCCATCTTGATGTCGCCGCAGCCGGAAACGCAGCACTTGCCCATGCCGCGCGCCACAACGGCGGCGTGGCTGGTCATACCGCCGCGGACGGTCAGGATGCCCTGCGCGGCGGCCATGCCCTCGATATCCTCGGGGCTGGTCTCGAGACGGACCAGAACGACCTTTTCCTTGCGGGCGGCCCAGGCCTTGGCGTCCTCAGCGCTGAAGACGACCTTGCCGCAGGCGGCGCCGGGAGAAGCGCCCAGGCCCTTGCCGATCGGCGTGGCGGCCTTGAGTGCCTTGGCGTCGAACTGCGGGTGGAGCAGCGTGTCGAGGTTGCGCGGCTCGATCATCATGACTGCCTGCTTCTCGTCGATCATGCCCTCGTCCACCAGGTCGCAGGCGATCTTCAGAGCGGCCTGCGCGGTGCGCTTGCCGTTGCGGCACTGGAGCATGTAAAGCTTGCCGTTCTCAACGGTGAACTCCATGTCCTGCATGTCGCGGTAGTGGTCCTCAAGGAGGGCGCAGACCTTGACGAACTGCTTGTAAGCCTCGGGGAACTTCTGCTGCATCTCGGCGATGGGCATCGGGGTACGGACGCCGGCCACGACGTCTTCGCCCTGGGCGTTGGTCAGGAACTCGCCCATCAGCTTCTTCTCACCGGTGGCGGGGTCGCGGGTGAAGGCGACGCCGGTGCCGGAGTTGTCGTTCAGGTTGGCGGGGTCGCGGGTGAAGGCGACGCCGGTGCCGGAGTTGTCGTTCAGGTTGCCGAACACCATGGGCATGACGTTGACGGCGGTGCCCCAGGAGTAAGGAATGTCGTTCTGCTGACGGTAGTAGTTGGCGCGCGGGTTGTCCCAGGAACGGAACACGGCACGGATGGCTTCCTTCAGCTGCACGACCGGGTCGGACGGGAAGTCCTCGCCCAACTGCTTCTTGTACTCGGCCTTGAACTGCTCGGCCAGCTCCTTGAGATCGGCGGCGGTGAGCTCCACGTCGTAGGTGACGCCCTTGCGCTCTTTCATCTCGTCGATGAGCTGCTCAAAGTACTTCTTGCCCACTTCCATGACGACGTCGGAGAACATCTGGATGAAGCGGCGGTAGGAGTCGTAAACAAAGCGCTCAAACTTGGGATCGGGGTTGCCGGCGATCATGGCGGCGACGACGTCGTCATTCAGGCCGAGGTTCAGGATAGTGTCCATCATGCCGGGCATGGAAGCGCGGGCGCCGCTGCGCACGGAAACCAGCAGCGGGTTCTTGAGATCGCCGAACTTCTTGCCGTTGATCTGCTCCATGGTCTCGACGTTCTTCATGATCTCAGCCATGATCTCGTCGTTGATCTGGCGGCCGTCCTCATAGTACTGGGTGCAGGCTTCGGTGGTGATGGTGAAGCCCTGGGGGACGGGAAGACCGATGTTGCTCATCTCGGCCAGGTTTGCGCCCTTGCCGCCAAGCAGCTCACGCATCTTGGCGTTGCCTTCGGAGAAGAGATAGACATACTTTTTGCTCATGTGTCTTTTCGATCCTTTCTGTTTTATCAAACTATGTGCAAAATATACTAGTCTCGCAACGTTTAGAATACCATACAGTCATGGTGTTTCGCAATGCATTTTCCTTACAAATTCACCTGCTCTTTTTCGGGATTTATGGCTAATTCGTCCGTAATTTTCACGAATGCGCCAAGATCGAGCGCTTCGCCCCGGATCCGGGGATCGAAGCCGCATTTTTCAAGGGCCGCCTCGATCTCGGAGCGCTCGCGTCCCAGACCCGCGGCCAGGGCGTTGGGCAGCGTCTTGCGCCGCTGATTAAAGGCCGCCCTGATGATTTTAAACAGAAAGACCTCATCCGATACCGGATAGGGTTTTTCCCCGCGCCGCGTCAGCCGGATGACCGACGAGGTCACCTTGGGCTGAGGGTGGAAGCAGTGGGGCGGCACGTCAAAGAGCAGCTCCGTCTCCATATACCACTGGACAAAAAGCCCGAAGGCGCCGTAGTCCGGCGTATTGGGCGCAGCACAGATCCGGCGCGCAACCTCCCGCTGGATCATGACGGTGATGGTCTCAAAGCAGTCGGCGCGGATCAGCGCGGTCAGCAGCGGGCTCGTCACATTATAGGGCAGATTGGCACAGACCACGGCGCGCCTGTCGCCGAAATGCTCGCGCACCAGAGCCGGGATATCCTGCTTGAGGATATCGCCGTAGACGATCTCGATATTGTCATAAGGCGCCAGGGTCTCCGACAAAACACCCTGCAGCGAGCGGTCCAGCTCCACCGCAAGCACCTCTCCCGCCCGCATGGCCAGCTGTTCGGTCAGACAGCCCACCCCGGGGCCGATCTCCAGCACGGCGGTGTCGGCGTCCAGCAGCGCGCTGTCAGCGATCTCCTCCGGCACCCAGGAGGCAGTCAGAAAGTTTTGCCCCATGGACTTGGAGAAGCGAAAGCCGTGGCGGCGGAGCAGCTCCTGGATCTCGTTGTAATCAGTCAGATTCATGTCTTATTTTCTCACCTTGATGATCTTCTCGTACCCCTGACGGGCGGTATCATGCCCCGGCTCAACCACAACAGTCAGATTGCCCCGGTAGCGATAGCCGCACTTGCGCAGCAGCGCCTGCATGGGCTTGTTCTTTTTGTGGGTGTCCGTACGCACACAGTTCAGTCCCAGGTCGAGGGTCTGTTCATCCACAAAGCGCATCAGCTTTTCCGCCACGCCGCTGCCCCGGTATTTTTTAGCAACAGCGCAGCGGTGCAGCACGGCGGCCTGTTTCCCCTCGGTCCATTTGCCGTCCGTGATGCTCTCGTAGCTCTTCTCCTCACGTGTGGAGAGGGTGAAAAAGGCCGCGATCTCCTCGCCGTGGAGAATAACGTGAAGCTCTTCTCGCTCAAGGTCAAAGCGGAAATGCTGCTCGGCAGGATAGGGCCCCTGCCACTGATCGACGCGCAGCTTTTTCAGGCTTGCGCGGGCCTCGTCCACAATGGCGAGGATGGCCGGAAGATCGTCCGAAGCGGCAGGACGGCAGGTCACAGGATCGGTTAACATAACATTGCCCGCACCGCGCTTCACTTCCGCCAGCAGCTTCCGGTCGCCCTCGTCCGCGGGATCGAGCTTTTCAAACAGATCCGGCCGCTTCCGGGCGGTGCGCAGGAACTGCTGCTTCCGGCGCCATTTTTCCACCTTTTCGTGGTCGCCGCCCAACAGCACCTCGGGCACTTCCCTGCCCTCCCAGACCTCCGGGCGGGTATACTGGGGATACTCCAGCAGACCGTCCCAATGGCTCTCGCCGATGTAGCACTGCTCGTCGGACAGCACACCCGGCACCAGACGGCAGACCGAGTCGGCCACAGCCATGGCCGCGATCTCGCCGCCGGTCAGCACAAAGTCGCCGAGCGAGATCTCCTCGTCCACGCAGGCCTCAATGAAACGCTCGTCCACGCCCTCATAGTGGCCGCAGACCAGCACCAGATGATCATAGTCCCGGCGCAGGCGTTTGGCCGTCTCCTGGGTGTAGGGCTGGCCCTGGGGTGAGAGATAGATGACCCGGCTGCGTCTGACCGGCTCAACGGTTGACATAACGCTGTCCAGGCAGCTCTTCAAGGGCTGGGCCATCATCACGCAGCCCCAGCCGCCCCCATAGGGGTAATCGTCCACCTGGTTCTGTTTATTCTCGGTGAAGTCCCGGATCTGGACGCAGTTGATCTCCACCACGCCCTTTTTCGCGGCGCGGCCGATGATGCTCTCGTGGAGCACGGCGCTGACCGTGTCCGGAAATAACGTCAGAATATCGATTCGCATCCGGCTCATATCACAGTCCCTCGATCATGTGCACCAGGATCAGCTGGCGCTCGGCGTCGATCTTTAAAATGAACTGGGGCACCGCGGGGATCAGATGCTCGCTCTCGCCCTTTACCACATAGAGCATGGAGGCGGGCGTCTCCTCGGCGTCCACCAGCTTGCCCACAGTATTCCCCTGCTCATCGACCACCGTAAAGCCCAGGATGTCCTGCACGAAGAACTCCCCTTCCTTCAGCGGTGCGTCGGCGCGCAGCACCTCCACTACGCAGCCCTTGAGCGCCATGGCGGCGTTCAGATCCTCCACACCCTCGATGCGGGCGATCACAAACTGCTTGTGCTCCCGCGCGGAGAGGAGTTTTCTCTCTTCGCCGTTCAGATACACGCGCTTGAACTTCCGGAAGAAGGCCGGAGAGTCCAGCCAGACCTCGATTTTCACTTCGCCGTTGACGCCGTGGGTGTTGACGATTTTGCCGGCTTCCACGTATTGCTTCATGGCTTTTCTCCTTCATGCTTTCTAAAAGAGTATTTTACCATGAATGTGCGCGTTTGCCAACGAAAAGTTATGCCGCCGTCAGCTTCAGACCGATGATGCCGACGAGCAGCAGCGCAGCGAAGAAAAGCCGCGCCGCCGTGGCCTGTTCCTTGAACAGAAGGATACCCACGATCACCGCGCCAAGGGCGCCGATTCCGGTCCAGATGCCGTAGGCAGTGCCGATGGGAAGCACCTTGGTTGCCCGGGAGAGAAAGAAAAAGCTGGCCAGCATCCCGGCCACCGTCAGGATAGAGGGAACGAGTTTGGAAAAGCCCTCCGAGTATTTCAGGCAGGTCGCCCAGAAGATTTCAAAGCAGCCCGCCACCACCAGTTCGATCCAAGCCATAGTCAAAACCTCCGCAATAAAAAATGCGCCTGTTCCACACCTGCAACAGCCTGACGGTGTGGGACAAACGCCTGGCTCCCCACTCGGCAGCGGGGAGCCAGTACAAAATACCATGTGTGCGCGAAAAAATCAAGTCTGCTCGTCAAATTCCCACGGGAGGTTTACATAAATCGGTTCGTGCGTCAATGCGGACAGCAGCTTCTCCCGCAGCTGCTGCGTGGAAAAACGCAGAGAAGAGGTGTTTTTGCAGGGGTGGCAGCCGAAATCCTTTTCCTCCAGCAGTTCCCGATCGACCAGGAGCTGCACCGCGTGCGCTTTGTCGTTTTTCAGCCCCAGCACGCTGACCGAGCCGGGCGTGACCCCCAGCAGCCGCTCCATATCCGCAGCCCCTGCGAAGCTGAGACGGGACGAGCCGATCTGCGCCGAGAGATATTTGGTCTTAAAGGGCTTGGTGCCGGGCATGATAAGCAGATAAAACGCCGTCTGCTGGCGGTTGCACAGAAAGAGATTCTTGCAGATCGTGCAGCCCAGCAGCATCTCCACCTCGCGGCAGGCCTCGATGGTATCGGCGTGCTCGTGGTCCACACGGTAATAGTCGATCCCAAGGGCGTCCAGCAGGTCGTAGCAGCTGTCCTCGCGCGCTTCACGCGCTTTGTCCGGACGGCCGTGATAGAGCGTATTGTCAATGACCATGGCTTATCTCCTGTTATGGGGCAGCCAGATGTGCTGCTCCTCCGCCGCGCGCACCAGTTCGTCCCGGAAGTCGGGATGCGCCAACTCGATCAGCGCCTCGGCGCGCTCCCAGGCGGATTTGCCCGCGAGATTGGCCGCGCCGTATTCCGTGGCGATATAAAAGACCTCGCTGCGCGGCGTGGTGACGATATCGCCGCCGAAGTGCGGCAGAATGCGCGAATGGCGCACGCCCGCCTTGTCGACAAAGCTGGAGGACATGCAGAGGAAAGAAAGGCCGTCCTTCGCCGCGGTGGCGCCGTTGACGAAGTCGAGCTGGCCTCCGGTGCCGCTGATCTGGCGGGTACCGACGCTCTCCGAGCAGACCTGGCCGTAGAGATCGGCGGCGAGGCAGCCGTTGATCGAGATCATCGAATCGTTTTGGGAAATGACCGGGATCGAGTTTACATAACGCAGTGAATAGCCCTCGATCTCCGGGTTGTCGTCCAGCCAGTCGTAAAAGGCGCGGGAGCCGATCGCGAGGCCAAGCACACCGACGCCGGGGTGCAGGCTCTTGCGGCGGTTGGTCAGCTTGCCGGCGCGGTGCATGGCCAGATAGCCGTCGGAGGCAAGCTCGGTGTGCATGCCGAGATCCTTCAGATCGGAATCGGCGATCAGCTCGCCGATCGCGTTGGGCACGCCGCCGATGCCGAGCTGGATCGTGGCGCCGTCGCGGATATGGGGAAAGACGAAGGAGGCGATCTTCTTTTCGATGTCGCTCGCCGGGGGCGTGGGCATCTCCCAGAGGGGGTGCGGCTCGGCCTCGACGATCATGTCGACCTTTTCGAGCGGCAGCTTGGGCGATTCGCCGCCGATGCGCGGCAGGGCCGCGTTCACCTCGACGATCACGGTTCTGGCGTTTTCCTCGATCGAGCAGACGGCGCCCTGGGCGCCGGAGAGGTTGAAATTCCCCTCGCCGTCCATCGGCGCGACGGAGATCATCGCGACGTCGGTCGTGAGGAAGTTCTCGTAATACCAGCCCATGTTGCGGAAGACCATGGGCGTGAAGAAGGCGCGGCCGCGGTCGCACAGGCGGCGCTCATAGGCCGAGCAGTGCCAGGTGTTGTAGATGAAGTGGTCGGCCTCCGGGTCGCACTCGACGACGGCGATCGGCCCCTGCAGCAGATTGCCGCGAATCTTGACGCTGTGCAGCTCGTCCCGGCGCTTGGCCAGAGCGGCGTCGAGCGCAGCGGGATAGGAGTTGTTCGAGCCGTAGTCGACCCAGTCGCCGTCCTTGACGATCCTGACGGCCTCGTCCGCGGTGCGGAGCTTGGAACGGTATTCGGAAAGGAGATCCATCGTGTTGCCTCCTGTGTTTTTGTCAGAAAAAGTATAGCACGAACGGCAGATGGAGTAAAGGAAAAGCTCCCTGCGGACAGGGAGCTTTTCTCCAGCTTGCCAAAATAGTCTTCAACGACTTCGGCTTCCGACAGCAGGAAATCGAAATCATCTTCCGTTTTGTTGGCAAGATCGATTGAAATGAAAAAAGTATCCTTAACTAAAGGAATGGAGGCGGGTCTTAACCCCCTCGAGCTCCCCCGCGGCTCTGTTTTCCGAGCTTTTCCGGAGGTTCTTTGACAGTCTCAGGAAAAGCTCCCTGCGGACAGGGAGCTTTTCCTTTTGTTTGGTCAGGCCTTTTTGGCCTTGCGCTCGGCGCGGCGCTCGTCGCCCTTGTGGAGCAGGGGCGAGATCCGCTTGTAGAGCAGGAAGGTCAGAGCGGAAACGATCAAGCCCTTTAGCAGATTGAAGGGCACGACGGCGAAGAGAACGAGCGTCGAGACGCTGGTGATGTGGGAATTGACCTTGGTTCCCATGCCGATGATGGCCTCCATCGGCATGCCATAGAGGGCTGCAAACTTGGGCAGCAGGTAAATAGCGTTAAAGGCGCTGCCGAATACGGTCATGCACAGCGTGCCGACGATGAGGCCCACGAGCGCGCTTTTCTTTCCGGGCCTGGCGTGGTAGACCAGGCTGGCGGGCAGCACGAAGGAGCAGCCAACGGCAAAGTTGGCAAAGTCGCCCACGAAAGCGGTGGTGGTGCCCTTCAGGAGCAGCTTGACCAGCACCTTGACGAGCTCCGCCGTCACGCCGGCCACCGGCCCGAGATAGAAGGTGCAGATCAGGATCGGCAGCTCGCTGAGGTCGATCTTATAGAACGGGGGCGCGAAGGGCAGCGGGATCTCAATGAGCATCAGCACGCCGGCCATGGTTGCAAACATGGCGGTGTAGGTGATGTAATGGGTGCTCGACAGCGGTTTGATGGCGCGGCAGAGCTTCTTCTGGAGCAGCCAGGCGACGAGCATGATCGCCGCAAAAATGCCCAGACATGTGAGGATGAATTTGATGTTTTCCATGGAAATGCCTCCTTTTCGTTTCCTTCGGGGCAAAAGAAATACCCGAAGACACCGTCTTCGGGCAAACGAAACGAAAATACCCCCGGGCGCGCCCGGGAAGCGTCTTCTACCATCCAGACTATACTGTCGGTTCCGGAATCGCACCGGATCGTGCCCTTGGAGAAAGGCTTGCGGACTGTACCGCCGGTCGGGAATCAAACCCTGCCTCGAAGATGGAATAAGTATAGCACTTCACATACGCTTTGACAAGAGGAACTTTGCGCGCTACAATGGACGCATCAACAAGCGGGAGAATGCCATGAACGAGCCGATGCACAGCTGCTGCTTTACCGGTCACAGGCCGGAGAAGCTGCCCTGGGGAGACAACGAAAACGACGCGCGCTGCAGGAAGCTGAAGGAAGAGCTTGCCTGTCATGTGGAGGGCGTGTATCTGGCCGGCTGCCGCCATTTCATCTGCGGCATGGCGCGGGGCTGTGATTTTTACTTTGCCGAGGCCGTGCTGAACCTGCGTCGGAAATACCCGGAGATCACGCTGGAGGCCGCGATCCCCTGCGACACCCAGTCCAGCGCCTGGAAGATCCCCGAGCAGCGCCGTTATGAGCATTATCTGGCCGAGTGCGACGAGGTGACCTTTGTCTCCCACGTCTACTCCCCCGGCTGCATGCAGCGGCGCAACGAATACATGGTGGACGCCTCGACGGTGCTGCTGGCAGTCTTCAACGGGAGCGCGGGCGGGACGATGAACACGATCCTCTATGCAAAAAGAAAAGGGCTGCAGGTCATCACGGTGGAGATTTAAGGAATCCGCTCCCACCAACTTTGTCCTCCTGAGCGAAGCGAAGGAGCTTTAAGATTCTTCGCTTCGCTCAGAATGACAAACAGAAAGCTTTCGAATAAGAAAACCACGCTCCCGAGGGAGCGTGGTTTTTGCTATGTTTGGTTTTAAGAAGCTAAGCGAATTGCTTAGGCCTTCTTGCCCTTGCCCTGAGCGGCGAGCGTCTTGAACGCCATGATGGCGAGGTCGATCGCCAGAACAACAAGGATGATGCTCCAGATAACCTGGAAGTAGGTGCCCCAGGCAGCGCCGCCGAGAATGGCCTTGAAGCCATTGATGATGGTGAAGCTCAGAGCGGTGATGGTCGCGCAGAGCATGAAGACCATCGGGAAGTAGAACATCTTGTTGTTGCGGCCGATCTTGCCGAGCCAGGTGCAGACAGCCAGCATGGCGATGGAGGCCAGCAGCTGGTTGGCAGCGCCGAAAACGCTCCAGATCTGGGACAGGCCCATGAAGCCCATGCCGCAGCCGATGATGACCATGATCAGGGTGGAGACGATCGGGGTGGTGAAGAACT
>ONSQ01000146.1 GCA_900320465.1 uncultured Eubacteriales bacterium | reverse complement strand
CTTGCACTTGATGGGCAGTTTGTGGCTGGCCAGACGCAGAGCCTCGCGGGCGGTCTCCTCGGGGACGCCGGCGATCTCGAACATCACGCGGCCGGGCTTGACGACAGCAACCCAGTACTCGGGCGCGCCTTTACCGGAACCCATACGGGTCTCGGCCGGCTTCGCGGTGACGGGCTTGTCGGGGAAGATCTTGATCCAGACCTGACCGCCGCGCTTGGTGTAGCGGGTCATGGCGATACGGGCCGCCTCGATCTGGTTGGAAGTGATCCAGCCGGGCTCCTGCGCCTGAAGGCCGAACTCACCGTAAGTGACGACGTTGCCGCGGGTGGCTTTGCCCTTCATGCGGCCGCGCTGCACTCTGCGGTATTTAACTCTCTTAGGCATTAACATTAGTTGTTGCCTCCTTCCTTGGCGGGGGCGGCGGGACGCGGACCGCGGTTGTCGCGGTTGTAGCTGCCCTGGCCCTGGGGACGGCTGCCGTAGCTGGAGCGGCGATCGCCGTTCTGGTTACGGTTGTCGCGGTTGTAGCCGCCCTGGCGACGGTCGTTGCCGCGGCGGTCGTCTCTGCGGCGACGCTCGCCCAGAGGCTTGTTGGGATCCATGGTGCGCGGGGTGGTGCGCAGGGTCTGGGAAAGGACCTCGCCTTTGTAGATCCAGACCTTGACGCCGATGCGGCCATAGGTGGTGTTCGCTTCGGCAAAGCCGTAGTCGATGTCGGCGCGGATGGTCTGCAGGGGGATGGTGCCCTCGTGGTAGCACTCGGATCTGGCGATCTCAGCGCCGCCCAGACGGCCGCCGCACTTGACCTTGATGCCGCGGGCGCCCATGCGCATCGCACGGCCCATGGCGTTCTTCATCGCACGGCGGAAGCCGATGCGCTTCTCCAGCTGCTGGGCGATGTTCTCGGCCACGAGCTGGGCGTTGGTATCCGGGGTGCGGACCTCGATGATGGAGATCGCAACCGGCTTGCCGATCATCTTGGAAACCTCGTTCTGCAGGCGCTCGATCTCTGCGCCGCCCTTGCCGATGACGACACCGGGACGGGAGCAGTGGATGAAGAGGCGGACCTTGGCGCTGTCGCGCTCGATCTCGATGGTGGGAACGCCGGCGGAATACAGAGCCTTCTTCAGATACTTACGGATGTTGTAATCTTCGACGATCAGATCGCCGACCTTCTCTTCTCTGGCGTACCATCTGGAATCCCAGTCCTTGATGACGCCGACACGCAGGCCGTGAGGATTAACTTTCTGTCCCATGATTCTGCCTCCTTCCCTCAGTCTCTCTCAGCCACAGCGATCATGATGTGGCTGGTGCGCTTGTTGATGCGGTACATGCTGCCCTTCGCTCTCGGCATGCCTCTCTTGACACCTTGATCATCAGCTCGCAGCCGGCCTTGGGGGTGTTCTCCATCAGGGCCATGGCGACCTTGGCGTCCTTGCCGCGGATCATGTTGCAGACGATCTCAACCTTGCGGGGAGAGATGCGGGCATATCTGTGCTCTGCACGAGCAATTTTCTTTTCGTCCATGTTCTGCCTCCTTACTTCACGGCGTTCTTGCTGCCGGAGTGGCCGCGGAAGGTGCGGGTGGGGGCGAACTCGCCCAGCTTGTGACCGACCATATCCTCGGTGACGTACACCGGAACATGACGGCGGCCGTCATGGACGGCGATGGTGTGTCCGACAAAGGACGGGAAAATCGTGGAGGAACGAGACCAGGTCTTGATGACCTGCTTGTTGCCGGTCTTGTTCATCTCATCGACTCTCTTCAGCAGTTCGGGCGCTGCAAACGGGCCCTTTTTAATGCTTCTGCTCATTTACTTAACCCTCCTTACTTTGCGTTGCGGCGCTTGACGATGAACTTATCGTTGGCGTTCTTCGTCTTGCGGGTCTTGTAACCAAGTGCGGGCTTGCCCCACGGAGTTACAGGACCGGGACGGCCGACAGGAGACTTGCCTTCGCCGCCGCCGTGGGGGTGGTCAACCGGGTTCATGACAGAGCCGCGGACCGTCGGGCGGATGCCCATGTGGCGTTTGCGGCCGGCCTTGCCCAGATGAACGTTGGCGTGGTCGATGTTGCCGACCTGGCCGATGGAGGCGTAGCAGTCCATGCGGACCTTGCGCATCTCACCGGAGGGCAGACGCACGGTGGCCATGCCGTTTTCCTTGGCCATGAGCTGGGCCGCGTCGCCGGCGCTGCGGACAAGCTGCGCGCCCTTGCCGGGGTAGAGCTCAATGTTGTGGATGAAGGTACCCACGGGGATGTTCGCCATCGGCAGGGCGTTGCCCGGCTTGATGTCGGCCGCGGGAGAGGCGACCACACTGTCGCCCACGTTCAGGCCCACAGGGGCGAGGATGTAGCGGCGCTCGCCGTCGGCATACTCGCACAGGGCGATGAACGCGCTGCGGTTGGGATCGTACTCGAGACGAAGGACCTTGGCCTCGGCGTCGCGCTTGTCGCGCTTGAAGTCGATGACGCGGTACTTCTGGCGGTTGCCGCCGCCCTGGTGGCGGACGGTGATGTGGCCGTAGCTGTTGCGGCCGGCGT
>ONSQ01000013.1 GCA_900320465.1 uncultured Eubacteriales bacterium | reverse complement strand
GTGGGGCTGTATGCGGCGGAGATCCTTCACGGGCTGAAAGGATCAGAGGAAGAGCTCAAAACGATCTGCTGTGTCCCCTGTGAGGAGCAGGCGACCAAGTGGACGCCGGAGCTGCGCGACCGCTATTTCAATGCCCTGGCTGCCTGTACGGAAGTCATAAACTTGGCCTATGAGAAATCCGTGGGCTGCGAATTCAAAGCGTACCTGAAAGCCATAAACGAAGCCAGCACAGTGATTGCGGTCTATGATCGCGATGATCCACTCTGCGAGCGGGAGGCTGCGGCCGTGGCCGTTGCGGAAATGCTGAACAAGCAAGTTCTCGTGCTTGAGCCCAAAGCCATCCGCTTTACCTGAAAAGATGTTATACCCTGTTATACCCTGTTTTGCTTAGGGTATAACAGGGTATAATCTAGTCCAAGAAAAAACGAAGGGTGTTCGGATGTAATGAAGAACAAGTGCTACCATCTGCCGCTGTCGCCGCACCAGCCGCATTCCCAGCCGTCCCGGTACTGAATGACCGGGCTGCCGCATCGAGGGCAGGCTCGCTGCTGTGTGCCGGGACGACTTACACGCAGCTTGACGTTTTGGTTTTTCTGTTGCTGTTTGGATTTGTTTTCGGAAGAATGAATTATGATGAGCAGGATCGGCATGGCGATCACTCCGATTACCAATAGAATCAATGCCTCCATGCTTTCCCCTCCCTGCATCAGTTTGGCGGATCATGCAATGCTTATTCCCGGCAACTGTACTTGTAGGCCTCATCGAGAAAGGCGGTGTCAAAGCCGAAATCCTTGTAGCCCTCTCGGCAACGCTCCATGTAACTCTCTGAGGGGCAGCCTAATTTGCGCTCCTCGTGCATGATATAGACGAAAGCTTTTACAGAGCGGCAGTTGCCGCATCCCGCCTCACGTAACAGCACGGGAAGAACCTTCTTGTAGTAGAAGGTCGGATATCCCTCATAACGGTCCAGATTCCTTTCATCCTGCTCGGAGACTGCCCACACGGCAACGGGGACCGTGAAGCCCTCTTCTCGCTCGACGGTCAGATAGTTGCCGCTCTTGCTTCCTTTGAACATCAACCTCCAACCGTCCAGCTCAGCAGTTCCCACAACGTGGGCGTCTGGGCAACGATACTGCATTTGCCTCATATTCAGATTGCTGCCATATGCAAGATACAGACGCTCTTCCTCCACGGGTTCATCCTCCTCCGGGGTGAGCATTTTTGCTTTTTCCAGGATGTCACAGGCGCGGTCTGTGTAGTCGTCTCCCCAGGCTCCGGCCACCGAACCTTTTGACACGCCGCTCAGCAGGAACAGCAGAGCTTGGGTGAAGCATTCGGTGAACTCAGGGCAGAGATTGCCGCAAATCTCAAGGAAGTCACTTGCACCATGGTCGACGAAAAACTCCGTGACCTCCACGAGGCCTCTAACGTCGTCATAGCCGTGCCCGCGGAATCCGCGCCCGGTGCAGGCAAGAAGAACGGAACGCGTGACGCTCTCGGCTTTTTCCTTGTTCGGTAGAGAAACCTTTTCCAGAATGCCGGGGTAGAGCAGACTGGCTTTCATGATAAACGCGGAGGCAATATAGGTGGGCCAGTAGAAGTAGTCCACGCGTGCGTCGGAAGGCATGTTTTCCGGCTTGTCAAAGCCGAAGAAGCGCATTTCAGGATTCTTTTCCAGAGCTTCAGTCTGCGGAAGCAGACTCTCGAGGTAGCAGATGACCTCTTTTTCCGGTGCGCGGCCGGTCTCCAGTTCCTCCAGGTCGCGGAGCATCTTTTCGCGGATGGAGTTGAATTCCGTGGTGTTAATGGCTTCAGGGCGGTAGAATGTGCATTTCATAATTTCAGTCTCCTTTTGTTTTTTTATTTGGTGACTTGATCATAAACCAATTTCGCTTCTGCCGCCATGAAGCTGAGCTTCGTATTCTAATCCGCGAGCAGTTCTTCGATTGTGTATGTGCTCCGGATCATCCGATTTGATTCGAGCGTCTTCAGCCCGCTGTCGCATTCCACATCAAACACGATGCCGTCTTCCGTTACACGATAGCTGCCGGGAACAAAGCGGCAGTTTTTGTAGAAGACGGTTTCATTATCCTCCTGGTACTCGGCAAAGAAAGGCTTGTCGTTCTTCATGCAGTCCAGCCAGACGTTTCCGTTGACACTGCACTGCGTTTCGGTGGAAAAGCTGTCGCTGCAAGGCTCCAGGCTCTCGTACCATCCAAGGTCTTCCGGCATCAATTCTCCTAAAACATAATGAATGCGCTTTTTGGCATACTCTGAAAGCTGCTGCCATATATCCGCCGCGGTCGCCTCGGCATATCGGGTATAGAGCGGATTCTCTACCATGGCCCGCAGTCCCTTGAGCATAATGATCACCTGCGTGAGATTCTCAGTCAGAAACAGAGGATGCGCTGTCGAGGCAGAGCGAAGGCGTCCTCTTGATCGGTCGCTTTCGGGAATAAAGAACGATCGACCGCAAACTTGAATAGGATCCTTCTCGCCTCGAAGTCGAAGCAGATCGTCGTCGATTGTGCGTTCGCTGACCCAAAGAATATCCGGAAGATCGTTGATCTTCGCGTCTTTGCCCTGCAGATACTTGGCAATGAACATCAGCCGCTCAAAACTGTTCTCGATCGGGATCGGGGGGAAATCGACGGAGATTTTGACACCCTTCTCCCTCAGAAAAGCGACAAAGCGACGATAGACTTCAATCGCTGTTTCTTTTCCGCGCGGGAGCCCTTTGACGGAATCGCGAATGTTGTCTCCCAGATAATCGGAATCGTGGTAACTGCTCATCGCAGGCAAATCGCATGGCTTGCTGCCCGTTAAAAGCTCTTTTGCAGTTTTACGCAGATCCTTTTCCATACGGAATTTGGTGTTGATAAACTCGTCAAAAAAGATATCAATTCTCATTATTGACCTCATTCATTTTTCAATATTCGCTTTTTCTGTGTGATTCAGAAGACGCTGAGCATGCTCGTCTTCCTTCTCGTATTCGATCCCGAAGTAGTCCAGCACCGCCTTGAAATCATCCTGCATCAGCAGGCAGGTGTCGCGCAGATAACCGGGCGTTTTACTCCATTCTTTGAGACCGCGATAGTAGAACATCTTATGCCGGTCATCGATGATAAAGGGTACGATCCCGAGGCGGAGGCACTCCTTGAACAGGATCAGCCGGCCAACACGTCCGTTGCCATCCTGAAACGGATGGATGCTCTCGAAACAAACATGAAAGTCAAGCAGATCCTCAAAATCCAGTTCAGTAGCGCTGTTGTACCCCTTCAAGAGCTTGGCCATGGCAGCCGGAACCTGAGAGGGGAGTGTCGTGGCCTGCCCGCCGACTTCGTTTGCCACCTTCTTATAGCCGCCCACGGCAAACCAGGGCTGGCGGCTGTCGCTTGTACCGCTTTTGAGCGTGCGGTGCAGTTCTTTGATAAACGCCTCAGTCAAGGGCTTCGTGGCGTTCTCGATGACGAGATCGATGCAGCGGAAATGATTGGCTGTCTCGACCACATCGTCCACATTGACGCTCTCTCCCTCAAGGCCGATGGTATTCGTCTCAAAAATGTACCGGGTCTGGTCGTGCGTGAGCCGGCTTCCCTCGATATGATTGGAGTTGTAGGTCATGTCAACCTGCAGCTTGTGATAGATGCCTCCGCGCAGCTGCATTTTCTTTTCCGCCCGCAGCCGCTCCAGCAGCGTCTTCGGCAAAGTCTCACGCTTGTTGATCCGCTCCGGCCGCTCGGCGTCCTCGGGGATCCACCATGTTTTCCCCTTGAGTACCGCGCCGGGGATACGGTCATGAGCGCAGTAATTCCGTACTGTGCGCTCCGCCACGCCCCACTTTGCCGCACATTCGGCAACAGAGATCAAACTCATACAAACCACCTCGAGTAGAGTATACGCCATTATCGGCAAGAAGTAAACAAAATTTAACTATAATAGAAAAATTCTTGCCGATAAGAAAGTATTTCCCATAAGAATCCCCAGGTAATCCGCAGCGGAGCGAGATACCTGGGTATCTGACTGTTTATTCCAATAGTTTGTTTCTGAACTCGTCGAGCAGCGATTTTGGAATTTGCAGACCACGGGTCAGGTAAGGCTCGGAGCTGCCATAGTCTTCATCAATCGCGCGGAAGGCGGATTCCAGGTACTTAGGCAGCGCCAGAAAAGCGTCTCTGGATGCCGCAGCGACCGGTTCAGGGCGGCCGGAGCGCAATGATGCCGCAGCGGTCTTTCCCCGCGGTGCAGTGCCAAAGCACGGCGCCCTTCTCGAAGTCATGCGCAAAGATCGCAGTCAGAACTTCGTGAAGCGCGGCACGGCAGGGCTCGGCCACAATCATCGTTCGGTACAGAGAGACCATATCCGGCAGAGAGAACGGACTCGGTGTTTCGCCCTCACGGGTGATCCCCGCCGTGGCTTCGTCAAAAATGGGATGGATTTGAACCTCTACGCCTTCCGGAATGCGATCTGGCTTCTCCCTTCGTTCAACCGCCGTGCGTAGATCAATGATTGAGGAGAGACAGTAATCCTGCCGCAGCTTTGCGAGATCAGCCTCAGTCGCCTGGGAGAGATTTGCCGTACGGAGCAGCAAACCCTTGCGGATCGTTTTCCCTTCTGTTGTTGTCAGCCCGCCCAGATCGCGGGCGTTGATGATACCTGCAAAAGTGATCATACGCGACAAGTTTTTCCACCTCTGTTCGTAATGATTCCGGCTTGATCACAGCCTCGACTCCGCAAAAGAAAGCATTCCTCAGCCCTGTATCGCTACAGCGATATAGTGCCGAATGCCGCTTATGTGATCATTTTACATATGGATGATCTGTAGAAACTGTTCGGTATCGGCCACATCGATTATGCGTTTTGGCTGCCTTTTGTGGTTATCTTCTACGGCTTTCATTTTTAACGTAGTTGATCCGCACCTACTCAATTCTGCTAATACAATATACCATGTTGTTCGGACTCTTACCATATGCACGCAAGAGAGACTGAGTTCATTCGTAACGACAAGTCTTCTTACACGCTCTTCAGAAGAGATGCACGGATGGAAATGGAGCCGCAAAAAACTGCATATATGCATTTCACTTTTTGACGCAGTTCCGCAATGGCCGGATTGACCCCAATCTGACCCCAACGCGGTGAAAACTGTAAAAAATTAATGAACTGACCGGTACATGAAAATGCTGATTTTTAAAAATTATGGACAAGAAATGATGTAAAAAAGTTATTGAAATTTGGAAGGGACTCTTCGAAGCCTTCTTCCCCTGTACTAGTCAACAAAAATTGGACACGTGAGTCTGAAAAAATAGAATGAGAAAAGCAGGGAATCAGGCAGTGACCGCAGCAGAATTGGACTCACGGTACTGCTTCGGTGTCAGGTAATTCAGATTCGGTGTCAGGTAATTCAGAGAATAGGCAGGGCGCTGTTCATTGAAGAAAAGACTAACTAATAAAAGTCAAGCCGCAAAAGAGAAAAAGCAGTGAATTGGTAAAGAACGCAAAAAGGGTATAGCAAACCGAGTGTCCGGCAGGGCGCTCTGAATGAAAAGCACAAGGTAAGGTTAGGCAGGCTGAAAGGCTTTGCCAGACGTTTGTAAGGCAAAGATCAGCCGTACCAGCTTCTTGGCTGCGTGAGAGATAGCGACGTTGTAATGCTTGCCCTCGGCGCGCTTTTTGGCGAGATAAGCCTTGAAGGACGGCTCCCACATGCAGACATGATCATGTCAGAACAGCAGCAGTCAAATGAAGTCATCGAAACTGCAGGAGGGACAGAGCCATGAACTTCAGCGCAGCGGCACAAAAAGAAATCGACAAGCTCTGCAAAGGCCGGCATCATGTGGAGCTGAGCATCGGCATTTTCCGGAACGGGGAAACGGAGTTCCTGCATCTGGGGCCGGATGGGAAAGAAGTCGGCGGCACGCAGCTCGTCTATCCCGTCGGCTCGATCTGCAAGCCCTTTACGACCTCGCTTCTGGCGAAATATCTCGCCGAGGGCAAGCTCGATCTCCATACGCCGATCGACCGGTATATCCCCGGCCTGCCGGAGCGGTACTATCCGTATCTTGAAAAGCTGGCGACCCACACGTCCGGCTATACGACCCAGCCCTATACCACGCTCACGACGCTGCCCTTCTTCCTGAAAATGAACCGCGAGGGCGGATTGTTCCACACCAATCCCTTCCGCGGCTATCCGGACGAGGCGGGCATGCTGAAGATCGTGCGGGACACCGTTCTGGAGGACAAGCCCTATAAGTTCGTCTATTCCAACATCGGCATGAGCATCCTCGGCTACATCGTCGGGCAGGTCAGCGGGGAGGGCTTCTGGGACAGCCTTACGCGCTACATCCGGGAGGATCTGGGCCTCGAGAACACCTTCCTCGGCAACGTGGACTTGACCGGCTACGACCGCAAGGAGAATCCCTGCCGCTGCTGGCAGTGGGAAAAGAGCGACGCGATCGCCCCGGCCGGCGCGCTCAATTCCACCGTTGGCGATCTGCTGCGCTTCGCGGAAAAGAATCTGGACGGCTCGCTGCCCTATCTTGAAGTGTGTCACGAAGTCCACGGCCCCTGCGAAAAGAACGCGAACAGCGGTCTTGCCTGGCGGCTGGAAAAGGACGCGCCCATCAGCTGGCACACCGGCTCGGCCGGAGCGTTCAGCGCTTGGCTCGGTCTCAACCGAAAGACGAAATGCGCCGTGGCCGTGGCGGTCAACTACGGTCTGGTCAATGCCGAGCAGCTCGGCTTTGCGATCCTGAAAAACGATCTGCAGAAGATTTGAACAGGCCCGGTGGTTTCATCCAAACAGAAAAAACGATGACCTCATGATACCCGACAAGCCAAAGCCTTGCAGGGGATCATGAGGTCATCAAATAGTGACGCACGGTCTGCGGCCTTGACAAGAGCGAGCTTGACCGATTATAGTACCCTTGTTCATACAATAAAAGGAGGGATCCGCAATGGAGAAGTATATCCCGTATGATAAGCTCTCGAAAAAGAAAAAGCGGGAGCTGGACGCAGGCAGGCGGACGGTCTGGGCCATCAGCCCGGTGACACGCAAAAGCGAAAACCCGAAAGCCTATAACAGAAGGAAAGCACAGAAACGGATGGATGATCCCGGTTCTGTGCTTTCTGTTTTTCCGGTTCAGACTTCCGAAAGGCCGGTAATCGTGATATGATCTTATAAACAGAGAATGAGGGGAGAGAAAGAAGTCATGAAACACGAATGCAGGATCACGGTGCTGGACACCAAGTGCTTTCCGGAATACCAGGAGGCCTATCTGGCCGATCCGAGATCCGGGCCATGCCCGTTTTTCAAGAAGGGCGACACCTTTCTGCTCAAGCGCACGCCGCAGCAGGACGACTTCTATCATCTCATGAACGGCAGGTTTTGCGGCGAGGCCTGGGACGCCGTGAGCCGCTATGTGTATGCGGCGCTGCAGGGCGGCTCGATCATGCAGGGCTGGACGAACGACGACCGCATGATGATCGCCTGCTGCAACGACGGCACCCGCCCGGTCATCTTCAAGATCGAGCGCATCGACATCCCCGAGACCGACGAGGAAGCCGCGTGGCTGGCAAAGCAGGACTTCCGCAACACGGCGGAGGACGCCTATACGGGTTAAGACAACTGTTTGAGAGGAACTTTGCCGTATGGCGAGGGAATACAGATATGGAACTGAAAAGTTTTGATGACAATTGCGTAAGGATCCTTACCGCCTCAGGAGAAGTCTACGAGGGGATCGTATCGTATTGCGGCCGTGAATATGTCTTTCATGAATACGGCTGCGATCAGGAGGCTTTGCTGCTTACCCCGGTGCTGTTTTTTCAAGACGACATCGTAAGCGTCACAAGCCTGGAAGAGGTGGACGGACCGTTCGGGCACTATTCGGAGAAGTATGGGCTTTTGGAGAAAAAGTGTCTCGAGTGGGGGACCGATATGATAGAAGAGGTCCTTGAATCAGAAGACGATACCCAGATCCTCAGAATGCTGTCCTGTATGAAGGATACACTTCCATCCCTTGCAGCAAGAGCCGTCCCCGGTGTGGCTCCGTGGCGCGGCGGGAAGAGCATGCCGGGCGCGGAAGAGAGCGAGGATGAGCCGGGGCCCGTATACAGGGGAGAACTGGAGAATATGCTGGGCGCGCTTGTAAACCATAACGGGAATGAAGAAGTCGTTCGTGAGGCCAGGGAGCTTCTCGAGCGGCTTTCCAGGCAGAATTCCCGCACGGCGGAGAACGCCTGTACGGGCTGAGGACAAGTGGGATCAGAGGCGGTGAATGAAATGAAAATCGTGATCATCGGAAGTTTCCCGCACGCAGCAAAAGAACAGATAATCAACAGCTTTCCGGAGGAGTGGGAAGTAAGAATTCTGCATCCTTATGAAGCAGCAGAAGAAGAATTAAGAGACGCAGACGTGCTCATACCGGAGCATATCAAAATCAACGCGGCGCTGCTGGAAAAAGCGCCCGGACTTAAACTGATCCAAACCGGTGCGGGGTATGACAATGTAAATCTGGAAGACTGCACCAAATACGGCGTTCAAGTCTGTAATGCTGCCGGTGTGAATGCGAACGCGGTTGCCGAGCATGTGATGGCCTTCATCCTCTGCTGGTATAAGAATATCACATACCTCGATTCGTTCCTGAAGTCTCACCGGGATGAAGGAGAACTGCAATACAAGGGAGCAGAGCTTTCTGAAAAAACGATCGGAATCATTGGTCTCGGAAACGTAGGGAAAAAGGTCGCGGCGTATTGCAATGCCTTTCATATGAACGTCTTGGGATACAGTCATAAGCCGTTTGATATAGCCGGCGTACAGCAAAAAGACTTGGATATTATTTACCGTGAGAGCGATATCATCAGCATCCATATTCCCTTGAATGAAAACACGCGGCATATGATCGATTCTCATGTGTTCGACAAAATGAAGTCGGACGCAGTCCTGATCAACACGTCAAGAGGCGCGGTCATTGACCAGGGCCAGCTGATACTGGCATTAAAGCAAGGCCGCATTGGAGGAGCATGTCTGGATGTATATGAGGATGAGCCATTAAGTATGGATAATCCATTGCGGGACTTGAATCATGTAATCCTGACTCCACATACGGCCGGACTTCCGGACGGCGTGAAGTATCATAAAAAACGCTATGACTTCTTCATCAGTAATATCAAGAAAGTGATGAATGGGGAACTCCCGGAGTGCAGACTTAATCAGATTTGAAGATATAATTCCAATTTGACGGAAATGACCTGTTTGGGATCGTTTCCGCATCTTGCAGCAACAACAAAAGCGCCGGGATGTCCCGGCGCTTTTCCTGTTAGAGTCCGCAGGTCTGCCGCAGGGCGGCTGGACACCGAGGCGCTTTGCGGGTATAATGAAACATGAAGGATTCCATGTGAGGAGAACGCTATGAAAGCCATCATACTCAACGCAAGTCCCCGCAAGAACTGGAACACGGCGCAGCTTCTGAAGGCGGCCCAGAAGGGCGCGGAGGAGGCCGGAGCCGAGACCGAATACATCGACCTCTATGATCTGAATTTCACCGGCTGCCGCAGCTGCCTTCTGTGCAAGCGCAGGGACGGCGAGCGCTGCAAGTGCTTCTGGAAAGACGACCTCAGCCCGCTGCTGGACCGCGTCTTCGCCGCCGACGTGCTGCTGATCGGCTCGCCCATTTATCTCGGCGATACGACCAGTCAGTTCCACGCCTTCGTGGAGCGGCTGCACTTCTGCACGCTGTCCTATGACGATTACAGCAACTACTTCACCGGCAAGGTCAACGTGGGCGTGATCTTCACGATGAACGCGCCGCAGGCCTTCTATCAGCTGCAGTACAAACGTAAGCTTACCGAACAGGCAAACGCCTTCCGCAGCCTGAACGGCAAGGTGGAAACGCTGTGCAGCTTTGACACGCTGCAGGTCAAGGACTACAGCAAGTTCAACATGGCAGGCTTCGACGCCGAGCATAAGAAGGCCCACCACGAAAAGCAGTTCCCGCTGGATCTGGAAAAAGCCCGGCAGATGGGCGCGGAACTGGTTCGGCTCTCAAACGTCAAATAAAACGAGAATCCCCCGGAGCGGCAAACGAATTGCCGCACCGGGGGACAGTTTTTTCCTGCTGCTTGCCGGGTGGAGCGTCCAGACTGTTATTCCCGATTCAGAATAGCCCCTTCACCGCCGCGGACAGGGATCTCATCCAGGCGGTCGGATAGGTAAGCGCGCATCTCCCGCACGGCCTCCAGCATGTCCTGCTTGTGTTTGGGCAGCCAGCCCTGCATGGGCATGACGTTGGACGGGTGCGAGGCGAAGCAGTAGCACTCCTCCAACTCCAGACGGTTGAGAAGCAGCTCCTGCTCATCCAGCAGTTGACGGAAGGTGCATTCCTGGAAGGCGCCGCTCTGCATTTCCCCGTACAGCTTACAGCCGGGTTCGGCATGCAGGGTGCCGGTGAAGATCTGCCTGGGCGCTGCGGCATTGATCATGGCCGCCGTGGCCTCCGCGTTTTCCCGCCACAGCGACCCGCCGGCGCAGCCCAGGATGATGTTCAGCGTGAAATCGATCCCCGCCTTTTTCAGCCGCAGAAGCTGCTCGATGCTCTCGCGTGCGGTGTGGCCCTTGTTCATCCTGGTCAGCGCTTCATCCAGCCCACTTTCCACGCCGATGTCCAGACCGTTGATCCCGGCGTCGCGCAGGCGCCGCAGCTCGGCGTCCGTTTTTCGGCGGATGTTTTGGATCGAAGCGTACATGGCGATGGTATCCACCCTGGGCAGCTTCCGGTGGATCAGCTCCGCGATCTTCAGCAGGCGCTCCGTGGGCATGGTAAACGGATCGCCGTGCTCCAGAAACACCCGCTTGACGTCCGGGCGGAAAAGCGCCGCCTCGTCAAGATCGGCCTCCACCTGCTCCAAGGGACACATGGTGAAGGGAACATCGGGGTACATATAACAGAACGTGCATTTGTTGTGGCTGCAGCCGGTGGTCACCTGCAGCAGCAGAGAGTTTGCCTCAAAGGGCGGGCGATAGACGATTCCGGTCGTGTTCATGCTTCTTCTTTCTTCACAAGGTATGCATTGTACTCGTTGCCCCAGGCTTCCATGGCGGCAATCACGGGGCGGAATTTCTCGCCCATGTCCGTCAGCCGGTATTCCACCCGGGCGGGATGGCTTCATATTGGGTGCGCTGCACCAAGCCGTTTTCTTCCAGCGTCTTCAGCTGCACGGACAGCGTGGCGTGGGTCATCTTCGGCATTTTCTGCAGAAGCTCGTTAAAGCGGAGCGGGCCGTCTGACAGATACAGCAGGATCAGCACCGCCCACTTTCCGGAGATCAGACTCTGCGCCGTAGCGTAGGGACAGACCCCGAAGCGCTCCTCGAGGGAGGTCTGCTTTTCCATCAGACGTCAAACTCCTCTTTCAGATCGAGCATGCCGCGGATCTCGGCATGACCGTTTTCCAGATAGAACAGCCCCATCTCCCAGCCGTTTTTGTCGTAGAGCTCCATGATCTGGGGCATCGCCGCGCGCACCTTTTCCAGCAGCGCCTCGTCCTTTACGATCGTGGCCGTGCCGTCATAGCGCAGGAACTCGCCGCCGTTCATGGCCAGAATTTCGACCTGGGGATTGACCGTCAGCTGTTTGAATACATTTTTGAACGTGCCGCAGCCGAAGTACAGCTTATCTCCATCCATCAGATGGAAGCCGAAGGGACGGCCCTTGGGCTGGTTTCCATCGGTGGTCAGAAAAAAAAAGACGTTGGCCTTATCCAGAAATTCGTTCACCTTTTTTGCGTTAGACATGATGATTTCCTCCTTGGTCATATTTTTGAACCGGTATTATAATACGACCGGCTTTGCCTTTGCGCAAGTACGATTTTTCATGATACTTGGTATCGCTCGAGATACCGGCCTTCCCGCCGGAGAAGGGAATCGGATTGCATGAATAATCCTCCGGTGCGAAAACCTTTCGCACCGGAGGACGGTATCATTTGATAGAGCGTCCGAGCTGCCGTGCCTGCTCCAGCTCCGGCTTGCCCTCAATATCGCCGGGCTGGGTGACCCAGCCGCAGAGCACCTTGCCGAGACTCTTCCAGCCGATGTGCTTTTCCAGATGGTCGTACCAGTGCTCGCTCTCCTCAAAGCCCGCACCCTCGGCGGCCATGATGAGAACGCTCTCTTTCTTGGGGTTGCGGTAGTTGGGATCGCACTCCGCAATGGCGAAGAGCCGGTCAAAGGCGTTTTTCAGATGCCCGGAGATGAACCAGTAGTACAGCGGCGAGGCCAGCACCACCACGTCCGCGTCCCGGTAGACGGGGTAGATCTGCTCCATATCGTCCCGCTGGACGCAGGGTTGCGCCGCATCCTTCCCGCCGTGCCAGCAGCCGAGACAGCCGCGGATGTTCATCTTGGAGAGCTGAAACTCCGTGACGGTGTTGCCCGCCTCCTCCGCGCCCTTTTTGAATTGGGCGGTCAGAGCCGAGGTATTGCCGTTCGCGCGGGGGCTGCCGTTGAGAATGACGATTTTCTTTGCCATGGTCAAGTCCTCCGACTTCCTGTTGTCAATTCGTATGGTAGCAGAAACGCCGGATGGAAACAAGCACCGACTTTTTCGTTAGATACTATCCCGCGGGTAAGCGTTTGCACTGCTTTGCCCTCAGGACATGAACGGCTGGAGCATATCCGGCCTGCTTTGCTTTCAGCTCTCTTCCTCTTTCAGCACCTTGCCGTCCGCGCCGACGGTAACGATCCGCAGAGGGATTGTCTTCCCGCATTCCGCCAGCGCCTGATAGACCGCGTACTCCAGTCCGCCGCAGCAGGGGACAAACATGCGCACGAGCGTGACGGAACGGATCTCATTTTCCCGGAAGATGGCGGTCAACTTCCCGGCCTGGTCGTGTTCTCGCTGCTTGGGACAGGCGATCACGGTCGTCCGACCGGCAACAAAGTCCCGGTGGAAGTTTCCGTAAGCATAGGCCGTGCAGTCCGCCGCGATCAGCAGATCGCAGTCGTGAAAGACGGGAGACGTGGGACTGACAAGAAACAGCTGCACCGGCCAGTTGTTCAGCGCGTTGGGCGCGTCTGCGCCTGCGCTCTCCGGCTTTTTGGCCTCTTTTCTGCGCTTGGCCTCCAAAACGGCCTGCTCATCATAGCCGGGCGCTTCCCGCATTTCAAAGGAAATGGCGTTCATCGGACAGGCGGGCAGGCAGTCGCCGAACCCGTCGCAGAAATGCTCCCGCATCAGCTTTGCCTTGCCGTTTACAATATCGATCGCGCCCTCGTGGCAGGCGCTGGCACACTTTCCGCAGCCGCTGCAGCGTTCTTCATCGATTTTGATGATCTTTCTTAACATGAAGTTTCCTCCTGTGCAAATCTGGCTTCCGTCACGATGTGACAGCCCCATCATTATACCATTTATTTCGCAGCTTTTCCACTGCGGCGTGGATAGCCGCCTGCCCCTTCAAAGCTGTATTAGGCATGTCGTTTCAGCAATTGCTTCCGGTTCAGATACCCGAGGAAAATAAAGCAGGCCAGGATCTGGAACACGGTCGCGACCGGTACGCCCAGACCGATGCCGAAGAGCGTGCCGAGGACGCGGCGCATCAAGATCGCCACAGGGATGCGCACCAGAAAGGCCGCCGCCACGCCCTGGATCGAGACGAAGCCGGTGTAGCCGAGACCGTTATAAAAGCCGATGAAGCAGAACAGGAAACAGGTGAACAGGCAGTCGATGGCATAGGCTTTGAGATAATCCGCCCCCGCGAGGATGACGCTCTCGTCCCGCGCGAAAATACCGCAGAGCAGATCGCCGTGGAAGAAGGCCAGATAGAACATCACAAGGCCGAAGGCGGTGGAGAGAGCGATCGCGATGCGAAGGCCGCGGATCGCCCGGTCGTCTTTGCCCGCGCCGTGGTTCTGGGCCACATAGGCGCTCATGGCCTGCATGAACGCGGCAGGCGTCAGCATGATGAAACCGCATACCTTTTCCGCCACGCCTACGCCCGCGCTGGCCGCCAGCCCCAGACTGTTGGCGATGGAGAGGATCACGAGAAAGCTCAAACTGACCAGCACGTCCTGCAGCGCGATGGGCGCGCCGAAGCGCAGCATCGGCCGGAGAGAAGCGCCGGAAAAGCGGATGTCCTTTCGGGAAAACGGAAAGGGCAGGCCGCGTCTGCGCAGCACGAGGAAGGACACGAGGACGCTGATCAGCTGGGCGGCGACGGTGGCGATGGCCGCCCCCGGCGCGCCCAGATGAAAGACCGCCACCAGCAGCAGATCCCCCGCGATATTGACCGCGCAGGCGATGGCCACCGTCATCAGCGGCGTCCGGGAATCGCCCAGGCCGCGCATCACGCTGCCGAGCACATTGTAGGCAACGATGGCAAGGCTCCCGCCGCCGCAGATGGCAATGTACTGCCGCGTCTCCCGGAAAGCCTCCTCCGGCGCGTTCATCAGCCCGGCCAGAACCGCGGAAAGAGCCGGAAGCAGCAGCGTCAGCACAAGCCCCACCAATCCGAAAAAGGCGATGCTCACGCCGATCACGCTGCCGCACTCCTTCTCTGAGCGCATACCCAGCTTCTGCCCCAGCAGGATCGTGCTGCCCATGGCAAGGGAGCTGATAAGCCCGGTGACGGTCATCATGATCTGCGAGCCGACCGCTACGCCGGAGACGTCGGCCGTCGCCGCGTATTTGCCCACCACCAGCAGATCCACCGCGCCATAGAGCGCCTGCAGAAACAGCGCCGCCAGGATCGGCAGCGAAAAGCGGATCAGAGGCCCGATGATCGGCCCGCTGGTAAAATCTCTTGTGGTATCCATAGTTCCTCCAAAGATAAAAGCCGGATAAGAGAACAGGCGTTTCAGCCTGTAGCCTTATCCGGCTTGTCATTTCCCGCGAATGACTCGCCCTCCGAGCAAGCGATGCGTATTGTAACAAATGCCGCGGGAAAAGTCAATGCATGGGAACCGCCTCCGGGACCCGGATCCCGCCGATATAAACGGCCTTGCGGCGGAGAGAGGCGTCACAGACCACAAAGTCCGCCCGCTTGCCCGCCTCAATGGAGCCGAGCTCTTCCTCCGCGCCGATTTCCCGGGCCGGGAGAATGGTGGCTGCCGCCACTGCCTCCTCTCGGGGGATTCCGAAGGCGATCGCGAGCAGCATACAGTCATACAGATTTGTGGCCGAGCCCGCAATCGTCCCGTCCGCAAGCCTTGCGATTCCCCCTTCGAGAAAAACCTCCTGCCCGGCCAGGGTATAGCGGCCGTCCGGCATGCCGCAGCAGCGCAGGGAATCCGAAATGAGGCAGATGCGCCCGGGGAACAGGCGGAAGGCCATGCGCACCGCGCTGGGGTGCACGTGCAGCCCGTCGCAGATCAGCTCCGCAACGACCTCCTCCCGCTCCGAGGCGGCGCCGATCACACCGGGAGAGCGGTGATGGATGGGAGGCATGGCGTTGAAGAGATGGGTCAGGTGGCGGGCGCCGGCGTCGAATACGGCGCAGGCGGTCTCATAGTCTGCGTCCGTGTGGGCAAGGGAAACGGTGCAGTCTGTGCCGGCTTTTTCGGCAAAGGCCGCCGCGCCCTCCAGCTCCGCCGCCACATCGACGATGCGGATCAGACCCCCGCAGAGCGCGTTCAGTCTGCGAAAGGCCTCATAGTCCGGCAGCTTCAGGAAGGCTCCGTTCTGCGCCCCCTTCTTTTTCTCCGAGAAGAAGGGCCCCTCCATGTGGATACCGGGCAGCCGCGCGGCATTCTCCGGCCGTGAGGCTCGGTAGGAAACTGCCGTGTCAAAGGCCTTAGCCAGCTGCTCATAGGGCAGCGTCACAGAGGTGGGCACAAAGGAGGTAACGCCGTGCCGTGCATAGTAAGCCCCCATTCGCCGGAGCCCCTCCGGATCACCGTCCGAAAAATCCGCCCCGGCACTGCCGTGGGTATGGATATCGATGAGACCGGGGATCACAAAGCCGCCTTGGAGGTCGAACTTCTCTTCCTCTGCCGCGTCCTCCACCGGGGCGAAGCAGCCCTCCCGCACGCAGAAGCTTCCGTATTCAAAGCGCCTGTCTATGGTAAAAACATATGCGTTATGATAGATCATTCTTCATCCCTCCGGCAGACTGGCCGCCGCCACACGCTCCTGCGCGGCGCGTCTTTTCATCCGGAAGCATAACACGGATTTGATCAAAAAGCACGGGGAAATTCTTCCGGCTCAAGGAGGTTTATTCCATTGAAACGAAGCTGCTGAAGACAGAACATATCCCTATCGCTTTTTCGGAAACAATAGGATATAATCCTATCAGAATGCAGCAGCGTGAAATACGATTAACGGTGAGAGACATACCATGATAAAGCTCCGATACGGCAACACCAACACCTTTTACATTCCAGGAGCGGACGGCGGCCTGCTCCTTGACACGGACTGGGCGGGGACGCTGCAGCCGTTTTTCAAGGCGATCAAGGCCTCCGGGGTCGAAATGAAAACGATCAAGGCCCTGCTGATCACCCATTACCATCCGGATCACATGGGCCTGGCCGGGGAGCTGCAGCAGCTGGGCGTGAAGCTGCTGCTCGCGGACGTGCAGCGGCCGTATGTGCACGCCGCGGATGAGATCTTTGCCCGGGACAGGCGTCTTTCCTACCGGGCGGCGGATGAAAACGCCGCGACACTCTTTTCCTGCGCGGAGAGCAGAGCCCTTCTCAAAGCGCTCGGAATCGACGGCGAGATCCTTCACACGCCAAGCCACAGCGCGGACAGCCTTTCGCTCCTGCTTGACGACGGAAGCTGCTTTGTCGGCGATCTGGAGCCGCTGGCGTATCTGGCGGGATACGACGAGAACAGCGCGCTGCAAAGCGACTGGGAGCAAATTCTGAAACGACAGCCGAAACGGATCCTGTACGCCCACGCGAACGAACAGCGCCTGTGAACGGCGAAGGGGAAGAAGCAGGCAACGATGGAGGAAACACGATGATCAGACCCATTATGAAAGACCCGATCTTCCTTGCACAGAAATCGGCGCCGGCCACGGTGCTGGATCTGCCTGTCGCGCAGGACCTGCGGGACACGCTGGAAAACCACCGGGACGGCTGCGTGGGCATGGCCGCGAATATGATCGGCGTTGCCAAAAGGATCATTATCTTTGACGACAACGGCAGCGCGACGGTGATGTTCAACCCGGAGATAATCAAGAGCTCCGGGGCGTATGAGGCCGAGGAGGGCTGCCTCTCGCTGACCGGAACGCGCAGGGCCAGACGATACCGCTCGATCAAGGTGCAGTACCAGAACGAGCAGTTTCAGACCCGCCTCAAAACCTACACCGGCTTCACAGCGCAGATCATCCAGCACGAGATCGACCACTGCAATGGAATCTTGATTTGATTATACTAAGGTTACCGGGATCACTTATCAGGGAGGAAAGCGATATGGCAGAGAAAAACAAAATCAGCTTACGTTCTATCAAGGATGCTGCAGTAAAGAGCGCAACGGCTATTGATTTGGGAACCGCTAAGGAAAAAGCGGTCAGAGCAGGCGAAATCATTGGAGGCAAAGCACAGGAAATCAAGGATTCTGCACTGGCGATGAAAGAGGATATCGCGGAAAAGCTGACGGAACTGGATCGAATGCTGGAATCGTCTATCACGGAATACAACGATGCGTATACGCTTATGAACGACAAGGGACTGCAACTCTTCGTTGAGAGAACCCGCTCAATTGATACGATCGGCTTTGTGGAAAGCCTCGTGAACAGTATTGCAAACCGTCCTAAGTCATTTGACGCAGATTTTGAGGAAATCCGCCTTGAACGCGACAGCTTTCTGAACACCTGTGATTTTGGCGAGCGTGAATTGCGTGCTGCGCGTGAAGCTGCGGGCGGTGCAGGAGCAGGTATTGCCGCCGGGGCTTCCGTCGCCTTTATGGCTCCGACTGCCGCTATGTGGGTGGCTACGACCTTTGGAACAGCTTCTACAGGCACGGCGATTTCCACTCTTTCCGGGGCCGCAGCAACAAACGCTGCGCTGGCGTGGCTGGGCGGAGGTGCGCTTTCTGCGGGTGGCGGAGGAATCGTAGCCGGGAATGCACTGCTGGCAATGGCCGGTCCAATCGGATGGACGATCGCTGGCGCGACATTGCTGACTTCCATTCTTCTGTTCACCAGCAAGAAGGCCAAGCTTAACAAGCAAAAGAATGAGGAAATAGAAGCGGTCAAAAACAATACGGAAAAGGTAAGGGAGATCGACGCACAAATAAAGCAATTGCTGGATGAAACCTCGGCTATCCGGACAGGACTTGCCGCTTCCTGCACAAGTTGCCTTCCTCTGTTCGGGAAAGATTATTCGGCGTTTTCAGAAGAACAAAAGAATAGTCTCGGTGCGCTGGTCAACCAGACAAAAGCGCTTTCCGCACTGTTCGGGAAAACGATCGCTTGACCGAGGTAGGGTATATGGATGTAATTAAGGAAATAGCACAGGAAATAGCGATTGATGAACTGCGCAATTCCCCAGTAGGAGAAAAGATTTCCAAAGCGATGGAAACACTTGCTGCAGTTCAGCGCAATCTCTGTGCCCTTGCCGAAAACGAGGACAGCGCGCAGCTGAACTTGCTAAAAATCGGGACCGTTTTTCAAATCTTCTTGATTGACACGCTTGCCTCTGGCGCAGACCCGAAAAATATAAAGCCGGAAGAATGGGGCAGCATCGCAAGCAAAGTATCTCAATATGCCGTATTCGAGGAAGGACAAAGCTACAGCGAATTTGTATTTACCCTATACGCAGATTATATTGATCTCTCGGTGAAAGGTCTTTTCAAGATTTCAGAAGAAACACGCGAGACCATAAAGGGCATTTCAGCTGATATCCGCAGCAAAACGGAATTGTTCCGTGAAGAAGCAATCTCAGAGTCCGCTTATGTAGACGAGTGCTTGTGGCTTTCCCTGGAAGCAATGGTAAAGCTTCTTTCATCGTCCCTGACGACGCTGATAGGAGAGGAGTATTCTCATCTGGCCCAAGCCGTTTCGCAGCTTGCTTTTGAATACGGAAGATATGTTCTCTATTCCAAGGAGCAGGCGATTCTTACCGCATATATTGAAAATCAGAATGTACTGGATGAACAGCTTCAGCAGCAATATGATGCGTTCCGGGCAGAGCTTTCGGAACAAGCGGAAAGATTCAATCAATTGATCGATCAGGCGTTTTCTTCCAATATTCGTGAATCACTGATGCAGTCTGCAGAACTTGCAAGGGCTGCTGGCGTAAGAGAGGAAGAAATCTTAACTTCAATTGAGGACATAGACACTTTTTTCATGGACTGATTCGCAAATTTTACACCCCCTATAGTAGAGCGCCGGTTGGGTTCGTCCCGACCGGCGTTCATCTATAGAAAGGGTGAACGACTTGCAAAAGGAGAGTTTTGAACAGAGAAGCTGGAGATTGAACGAGGAACTGCTGGGCGTCGGGCCGGATGAGCTCTCGGCGTTTCTGGAAAAGCATCGGGAGGACTTTCTCACAAGCCCGCATCCGTTCGCGGACTACATGCGGATGAAGCTCCGGGAGAAAGGCATCCTGCAGCAGAACGTGTTCCTGGCCGCCGACCTCTCGGAAAACTACGGCTACAAGCTGATCGCGGAGGAAAAGCACACGCGGCAGCGGGACACGATTTTGCGCCTTTGCCTCGCGGCGCAATTCCGCCTGGAGGAAGTGCAGGAGGCGCTGATCCTCTGCGGCATGGCTCCGCTGCACGCCCGATTTGCACGGGACGCGGCGCTGACGGTTGCCGCTCAAAATGGAATCTGCGACCTGCGCGAGATCAACCGCCTGCTGCAAAGCTGCGGTCAGGCTCCGCTGATCCGGGACTACGAATAAACCGCCGCGTTCCCACCAAAACGGTGGGAACGCGGCGGCGCTGTATCTGCTATGATGAAATACCCGAAACATACAAAGGAGGTCATTGACGATGGCATATTGCAGACAGTGCGGAGCGCCCCTGCAGGAGGGGACAAGGTTTTGCACCGCATGCGGCGCGGCGGCAGACAGTGCGCCGGTCCGGATGGCGGCTCAGCAGATCGAATACCTGGCCGAGAAACCCAAGAAAAAGAAGAAAAGCATTTTCAAACGCTGGTGGTTCTGGGTGCTGGCGCTGCTCGTGATCGCAGGCCTGGCGGGGAGCCCCGGCGCAAAGGCGACGCCCAAGACCACCGCAAAGCAGACAGCGCCTGCCGCAACGCCGGTTCCCCGCTCAACGCCGAGGCCTACCGTTGCCCCGACACCCAAGCCGACCGCCGAGCCCACGCCCGAACCGCAGACCACGGTCTCGGAGAATGAGATCCGCCCGGAGGTCAAGGAGTTTCTGGACGCCTACGAGGCCTGCATGGACGAGTATGTGGCGTTCATGCAGAAGTACGCGAGCGCCGACCCGGAGAGCATGGTATCGATGATGGGGGATTATTACAGCATCCTTGCCCGCTATACCGCGTTTGCGGAGAAGATCGACGCGCTCGACGAGAGCAGCCTGACCGATGCCGAGCTGGCGTACTATCTGGAAGTGACCGGCCGCGTCAGCCAGAAGCTGCTCAGCGTGGCATGGTGAAGGACGGATTCATAAGAATACGAACTGAAAAGCGCTGTATTGAAAAACACGTTATACCCTGTTGCATCCTGTTGAAGAGCGGGACGCAACAGGGTATAATCATGTCAGAATATGAACGGATAAATGAAGGCTTCCGCCGGGAAAAGGAGCAAACGCCATGACCATTCGGGAATACATCGACAGCCGGGATGAGAGCATCCGGCCGCGGCTCTGCGCCGTCTACGATACGCTCCGCGGACGCGATCTGCCGCGCGCTCCCTCTTGCCTCTGGGCGCCGGGCGTGGTATGCTGATGAAAAAGCACCGTGAGCGGGCAACGAAAACAGAAAAGAGGGAGAATCATGGATCGACAGATCGAAAGCAAATGCCTGGAGCTGGTGGAAAACTTCCATACGCTGAAAAAGGGCAACCGGATGGAGTATACCGAGATGCTGCTGGCCTGCGCCGAGCTCTATATGGCCGCTGGCAGGGAGCCGGACCTGGACCGGCTCAAGGAATGCAAAAAGCTGCTCAAAAGCCGGGCGGGGCTGTTTTCCAACTTCCGCGGCATGGACGAGCTTCTGGTGCGCTGCAAAATGGCGCTCTCGGCCGATCCCGAGCGCTATTTTGACGATCTGGAGCAGGAGTACCGCCGTCTCAAAACCTTCTTCAGCGGCGAGCAGACGGTTCTCGCCGCCATGATCCTCGCCGAACAGAGCGGCGCGGAGACGCTGACGGAGAAAACCAAGCGGATCTACAAGGAGATGCAGAGCGCCCACCCCTGGCTGACGAGCGAAAACGACCTTCCCTTTGCCGCGCTGATGGCGGTATCCGGCACAGATGCCGACGCGGTCTATGCCCAGGCAGAGGAGATCTACACCATCCTCAAGAAAAACCTCCGCGCGGACCGCGACACGCTGCAGATGCTCAGCCACGTCCTGGCCATCCGCGACGGGCGTGCGGAGGCGAAGTGCGAGAAGGTCTGCGCCCTCGCCAAGGGCCTCAAGGCCGCCCGCCGTTCCCTGGGCTGGGGGAGCCGCCTGGCCATCCTCGGCCTGCTGGCCGATTCCGGTCTGCCCACAGACGCTCTGGTGGAGCGGATCTGCGAGACGGATGCGTTCCTGAAACAGTACAAGCCCTTCCGCGGCCTGTTCGGTGTGGGCGGACAGTGCCGCAGGATGTTTGCCGTGCAGATGGTCCACGCCTCCCTCTCCCGGGAGGAGGGCCTGGGCGCCTCCGCCATGATGACCGCCTCGGTGGAGCTGGCGATCATCACCATGATCCTGATGATGATCATTCTTACCAGCACCGCTTCCTCCTCGTCCTCGGCCAGCTCCGGCCACTGACGATTCCCGCCCAAACAAAAAGAGACTTCCCGTCGTTCCAATGACAGGGAGTCTCTTTTTATCAGCCTCCGCCGCGGCTCTCAGCTCAGATAGGTCCCGAAGAATGCGGAGAGCTTGTCGAAGGGGATGGCGTTTTTGCCGCCGCCGTCGTACAGATCGGTGTGGGTGGCGCCGGGAATCAGCAGCAGCTCCTTGTTGGCGGCGTATTTGCTGCCGCGCACCATATCGGCATATGCGTCCTTGCCGAAGTAGCAGGAGTGGGCCGCGTCGCCGTGCATCACCAGCACCGCGCTGCGGATCTCGTTGGAGTAGCGCAGGATGGGCTGATTGAGGAAGCTCTCGCAGCCGATCACGTTCCAGCCGCCGTTGGAGTTGAGCGAGCGCTTGTGATAGCCCCGGGGCGTTTTGTAGTAGTCGTAGTAGTCGCGCACAAAGAACGGCGCGTCCTCCGGCAGGGGGTCCACCACGCCGCCGCCCAGCTTGTATTCGCCGCTCTTCAGATCCTCCAGCCGCTGGGCGCACAGGGCCTCGCGCTTGGCGTGGCGGGCCTCCTCACTGTCCTCGGCGTCGAAATAGCCCTTGGCGTTGACGCGGGTCATATCGTACATGGTGGAGGCCACCGTGGCCTTCACCCGGGTGTCCAGCGCCGCGGCGTTCAGTGCCAGACCGCCCCAGCCGCAGATGCCGATGATGCCGATGCGTCCGGCGTCCGCCAGCTCGCACAGGGACAGAAAATCCACCGCCGCCATAAAGTCCTCGGTGTTGATGTCCGGCGAGGCCATATAGCGGGGCTGCCCGCCGCTTTCACCGGTGAAGGAGGGGTCAAAGGCCAGCGTCAGAAAGCCGCGCTCGGCCATGGTCTGGGCGTAAAGACCGGAGCACTGCTCCTTGACGGCGCCGAAGGGCCCGCACACCGCGATCGCCGGGAGCCTGCCCGCCGATCCCTTCGGCACGTACAGATCGCCCGCCAGCGTGATGCCGTAGCGGTTGACAAAGCTCACCTTGCGGTGATCGACCAAATCGCTCTTCGGGAAAGTCTTGTCCCATTCCTCCGTGAGGGTCAGCTTTTCGATATTCATCATGACAATACGCTCCTTATCCTTGTTGTGTTTGCCGAATCAACAGATCCAGCCGATCCAGCCGCCTCAGCATGTCGTGCAGGGTGTCCAGCTGCTCGGCGCGGCAGAGGCGCAGACAGCATATCAGCTCGTCTCTGGCCCCGATGTCCAGCAGCGCCTCCGCCCGCCGGATGCTGGCCTCCGCGCAGCCGGCATCTTCCATGCAGCTGCGCAGGGAAAGCTTTTCGTCCATGTCCGCGTCCTCCGTTTCCTCTGTGTTCATTCTAACAGCTTGCAAAAAACTGCGCAAATAGTTATACTGCATATCATGATATACGTTTTTTGCATGTCATGGAAAGGAGAGTACCCATGGAGATCCGCACACTGCGCTATTTTCTGGCCGTGGCCCGGGAGGAGAACATGACCCGTGCCGCCGAGCTGCTGCATGTGACCCAGCCGACCCTATCCCGCGCGCTGCGTTCGCTGGAAGAGGAGCTGGGAAAAAAGCTCTTTACGCGCCACAGCTTCCATATCTCGCTGACGGAGGAGGGAATGCTTCTGCGCCAGCGGGCGGAGGATCTGCTGAGCATGGCGGACAAGATCGAGAAGGAGTTTTACTCCCTGGACGATGTGAGCGGCGGCGAGCTGTTCCTGGGTCTGGCGGAGTCCTGCCAGATCCGCTATCTGGCCCGCGAACTGAAAAGCCTGAAGCGCAGCTGCCCGGCCCTGCGCTATCACATCACCAGCGGCGACACCGAACAGGTCACGGAAAAGCTGGACCGCGGTCTGCTGGACTTTGCCGTGCTGTGTGAGGAGCCGGACGCGCGCAAGTACGACTCCCTTCTCTTCCCGGAGAGAGACATCTGGGGACTGATCCTGCCGGAGGACGACGCACTGGCAAAGAAAGAGAGCATTTGTGCCGCGGATCTGGCGGGCCTGCCCCTCTTCACCTCCGCCCAGGGCTGGGAGGGCGACATCCGACGCTGGGCCGGGGAGGACTTCGACCGGCTGCACCTGGAGGGCTCCTTCCGACTGGCCTATAACGCCTCCCTGTTTGTCCGGGAGGGCCTGGGCTACCAGCTGAGCTTTGACCATCTGGTGGATACCTCGCCCGGCAGCGGCCTGACCTTCCGCCCGCTGGAGCCCCGGGCCGAGGTGCGGCTTTACCTGATCTGGAACAAGTACCAGACCTTCACCCCCATTGCCGCTCGCTTTGCCCGTCAGCTCCGTGCCAGCTTCGGCAGAGCAGGGGACCGGTAGGACAGAGGGCGTCTTCCCGTCCCGCAAAATCGCCCCTCACAGAGCATCCCCGCCGTCTGAGTACAGCCGGCGGGGGATGCTCTGTCTATATCTCCGGGGTCAGAGGCCGCTTTTCTGCCGGAATATTCTTATTACTTCTTGACAAAACACATGGCGTCACGCTATAATCAAACTATAAGTTTAGCGTTAAACTAAACAAAGAACAACCCAATCTGATCGAAACGATCCATTGAGGAGGTACAACATGAAAACTCGCATGAGAGCCGTTGCGCTGCTTCTGGTTTTGTGCGTTCTGCTCACCGCCTGCGGCCAGAGCGCAGCCCCCGCCGCCGAACCCGTCCACGAGGCCTCCGCCGAGCTCCAGGAGGAGCTGTCCGCCCTGTCCGACGAGGTCATCGATCCGAACCTGACCTGCACCATCACGCTGGGCAACTGGCCGGCCGACACCGCGCCGGAATCCGAGCTGGCGCTCTTCGAGGGCTACCGCGCCACCATGGCCAAGCAGTACCCGAACGTGACCCTGGTCCCGGACTATTTCTCCTATACGCTCAGCAACTATGTGCCCATGGCCAAGGGCGGCACCGCGCCGAGCATTTTCCAGCCTCCCTTTACCGATCCCCAGCTGCTCATCAGCCAGAATCTGGTGGGCGACGTGACCGACGCGCTGGAGGCCTGCGGCGCGCTGGATAAGTTCAGCCCCTCCTATGTGGAGATGCTGGCGGACGAGAACGGCCGCATCTACGGCCTGCCCCGTGACGGCTATGTGCTGGGCATGCACATCAACGTGGCCCTCTTCCGCGAGGCCGGTCTTGTGGACGACGAGGGGCTGCCCCTCTACCCCAGGACCCTGGAGGAAGTGGCCGAATACGGCCAGATCATCCACGAGAAGACCGGCAAGGCCGGTCTGGTCTTCCCCGCCAGCGAGACTTACGGCGGCTGGCTCTTCACCAACATCGCCTGGAACTTCGGCTGCGTGGGTGAAAACGCGCTGGAGTACCAGGATGAAAACGGCCGCTGGGTCTGCAACTTCACCTCGCCCCAGGCCATCGCTGCCATGGAGTACATGCGCGATTTGCAGTGGAAGTATGACATCCTCAACGCCGACGCCACCACCACCGACTGGGCCGGCTCCCATTCCGCTCTGGGTATCGGCGAGGCGGCCATGAACTTTGCCGCGGACGACGCGGTGGACCAGCCCACGGCCAACAAGGGCCTTCCGCTGGAGGACTTCGCGCTCATTCCCTTCCCGGCCGGTCCCGAGGGCCGCTACGCGCTGGCCGGCGGCACCTGCTACATGTTTGCTCCCGACATCACCCCCGATCAGGCCACGGCTCTGATGGCCTATTTGAAAATCCTGGGCAAGCTGCCCTTCCTGGATGACGATATCATCGCCGGCATGCGTGCCGACTATGCCGCCAAGCGCGACCGCGGCGCTCCCGTGCTGCCCGCCATCAGCGCCTGGAACGACGAGGAGTACAACGCCGCCAAGCAGGCCATCATCGACGAGTACAGCAACGTCGATATGCGCCTTTACAACGATTTCTTTGATTCGATCTCCGAAGGCACCATCACCCTGCGCTCCGAGGAGCCCGTCTTCGCCCAGCAGCTCTATCGCGAGCTGACCGCCGTGATCCAGCGTATGATCACCCGCGAGGGCGCCGACGTGATGAAGGCCATGCAGAGCGCCCAGGACTCCTTCCAGGAGTATCTGGACGACGAGATCAACACCTGAGAAGCCCTGCAAGCCGACATCGCTCCGCCCTGTCGGCTTGCTTTGCATCCTGCAATCCATATCGGAGGAATCAGCCATGAACAAACAAGCGCGAGGCATCTCTCCCCACGGCAAGCGCGCCGAGTCGCTCAAGGCCTGGCTCATCATGTTGCCGGGCCTGCTCCTGATGAGCTTTTTCGTCTGGGAGCCGCTGCTGGAGAGTATCCGTATGAGTCTCTACAAGACCGAGAACATCGAGCTGGTGGAGTTTGTTGGGCTGCGGAACTTCATCAGCGTCATGGGCAAGACCAATTTCACCCAGGCGCTGGCGAACACCTTTGCCTACACCTTCTGGTCGCTGCTGATCGGCTTTTTCCTGCCGATCCTGCTGGCCATGCTCATCGGCGAGACCGTGCGCGGCAAGGGCTTTTTCCGCACGGCGGCCTATCTGCCCAACATGCTGCCCGGCCTGGCGGTGATCATTCTCTGGTCCGCCTTTTTCTCCGGGGAGAAGTCCGGCGTGCTGAACATCCTGCTTTCCCGCGTGGGCGTGCCGCGCCAGAGCTTTCTGACCCGGGCCGATCTGGTGGTGCCCATCATCATCTCCATCGCCACCTGGAAGGGGGCCGGCGCCACGGCGCTGATCTACATGGCCGGCATGGCCAGCGTCAATCCTGAGCTGTATGAGGCCGCCGCCATCGACGGGGCCAGCGTCTGGCAGCGGGTGATCCACATCCTGCTGCCCTCCATCAAAAAGCTGGCCGGAACGCTTCTGATCCTGCAGATCATCTCCGTCTTCCAGATCATGTACGAGCCCATGGTCCTCACCAAGGGCGGACCGGACAACGCCTCGCTGTCGCTGATGCAGCTCATGTGGCAGTACGCCTTCGGCGGCAGCATGGATTACGGCAAGGCCTCGGCGGTGGCGGTGATCGTCACGGTGATCCTGCTGGCCATGACGCTGGTGTACACGTACTTCAACAACAAAGAATCCGACTGGGACTGAGGAAAGGGGTGTGACAGGCAAATGAAAAAAGCGCTTCGCACCGGCGTGATCCGGGAATATGACATGCACTCGCTCCCTGTCCGGATCGGTTACGCCGCGATCTACGTCCTGTGCTTTGTCATGGTCGTCTTTGCGGTCTTTCCGCTGCTGTGGGTGGTCCTGGCCGGCTTCAAGGACCTGCGGGAATTCATGTCCAGCACCGACATCCTCCCCCGGTCCTTCTCCCTGGCACCCTTCCTCAAGACCTGGAACCAGCTGGGCATCGCCAAAAACTATCTCAACTCGCTGATCTCCGTGGCGGGCAGCGTGGTCTGCGCGCTGATCTTCAACGGCCTTCTGGGCTACGGCCTGGCCATTCTGAAACCCAAGGGCTACGGCGTGGTGAAAAAGCTGGTGCTCTTCTCGCTGCTGGTGCCGCCCACGATCAGCATCGTGCCGCTGTTCATGAACATCCAGCACCTGCGCCTGGGCAACAGCTTTGTGCCTCTGTGGCTGTCCTACGGGGCCAACGCCATGTACGTGGTCCTGTTCATCCAGTTTTTCGAATCTCTGCCCTATTCCATGATCGAGGCCAGCCGCATCGACGGCTGCAGTCCGCTGCAGACCTTCTTCCGCATCGTGCTGCCCCTGTCCAAGCCCATCTGCGCGGTGGTGGCCATCTTTGCCATCAACGCCTCCTGGTCCGATTTCCTGCTGCCCTATCTGGTGCTGCGCGGCGGGCCGCTGCAGACGGTGATGGTGCGCCTCTTCGTCTTCAGCACCGAGCAGACCGTCAACGCCGATGCCATGATGCGCTCGGTGGTCTTCTCCATGATCCCGCCCATCATCCTTTTTGTCATCTTCCAGAAGCAGCTGACCGACAACGCCGTCTCCACCGGCATCAAGGGCTGAGCGCGCGAAAAATACGTACAATGTGAGGATTATCCGTGAAAAAATATGCTGATATCTATTTCACGGTCGACCCGTGGAAAATCATCGAAGAAGGCTTTGATGCGCGCTATTCCCGCGTCAGCGAGTCTGTCTTCTCCCTGGCCAACGAAAGCGTCGGCGTCCGCGGCTGCTTTGACGAGGGCGGCAGCGTGGACAGTCTGCGCGGCGCCTACACCAACGGCGTGTACGAGTATGACCACATCGGCCGGTCCTACCGCGGCATCATCGACACGACCCATTTTATGATCCCCTCGGCGGAGTGGCTGCTGGTGGAGCTGCGCCTGGACGGCGAGCGTCTGGATCTGGGCAAAAGCCGCTTCCGGGATTTCCGCCGCGAGCTGGATCTGCGCTGCGGCACGCTGCGCCGCAGCTTCGTCTGGCAGACCGCTTCGGGCAAGGAGCTGCGGCTGAGCTTCCTGCGCTTCCTGGATATGACCTGCCGCGAGCGGGCCTATCAGCGCATCACCATGGAACCGCTGAACTTTTCCGGCGAGCTCACGCTCAGCGCCTCGCTGTCCTTTGACGTGGTGCACGAGGGCCGCGGCGCCTGCTTCTGGGGCGATACCCGCGCCGAGCGCAGCGGCGGCCGCCTGAGCATGAGCGCCTCCACCGTGGAGTCCGGCCAGCAGGTCTTTGCCGGCGCGCTGCTGGACATGCCGGAGGACGCTGTCTGCACCCACGAGGGCAGGACCCTGCGCCTCACCGGCCGCTATGCGCTTGAACAGGGGACTGTGCGCCGGATGGACCGCCGCGCGGTGATCCTCTTCAACGGCAGCGAAGGCGACGAGCTCTGGCAGCAGGGACAGCGCGCCCTGGACGAGAGCGCGCGCGTCAGTCTGGACGAGGCGCTGCTGGCCCAGCGGGCCTATTGGGATGCCTATTGGGCGGTGTCGGACGTGCAGATCCAAAGCGCCGACCCCGCCGCAGCCGCCGTCGTCGCGGCCGAGCAGCAGGGGATCCGCTTCTGCATCTTCCAGCTGGCCCAGACCTACAACGGCGGCAGCATGCGCCACAACATCGGCGCCAAGGGTCTGACGGGCGAGGCCTACAACGGCCACGCCTTCTGGGATACCGAGTCCTGCTGTCTGCCCTTCTATCTCTTCACCGACCCCGCGGCGGCCAGAGACCTGCTGCTTTTCCGCTACCGCACGCTGCCCCAGGCCATCCGCCGCGCCCGGGAGCTGGACTGCGAGGGGGCCTGCTATCCGGTGGCCACTCTCAACGGCGACGAGGCCTGCCCGCTGTGGCAGCACGCCAGCCTGCAGCTCCAGCCAAGCACCGCCGTGGCCTATGGGATCTGGCACTATGTGCGTCTCACCGGCGACACGGCCTTCCTCCGGGACTACGGCGCGGAAATGCTGCTGCAGATCGCCCGCTTTTTGAAAAGCCGCGTGGCCCGCAGCCCCCGCAGCGGCAAATACGGCTTTTACGGCGTCATGGGCCCGGACGAGTTCCATCTGATGGTCAACAACAACGCCTACACCAACTACATGGGCTCCCGCAGTCTTTCCTACGCCGCCCGGGTGATGGACGAGCTGCGCGAGCGCGACCCGGCCGCCGCCGCGGAGCTGGCCGAAAAGACCGGCTATACCGAACAGGAGGCCGCTGCCTGGCGGGAGATCGCCGAAAACATGGCCTTCCCCATGACGGAGGACGGGCTCATCGAGCAGCACGACGGCTACTTCGACCTGCCCCATACCGACATTGCCTCCATCCCGGTCAGCGAGTTTCCGCTCTACGAGCACTGGTCCTATGACCGCATCTACCGCACGGACATGATCAAGCAGCCCGACGTGCTGATGATGCTCTATCTCTACAACTCCTCCTTCCCGGAGAGCGTCAAGCGCATCAACTACGACTTCTACCAGCCCCGCACGATCCACGAATCCTCCCTGTCCCCGGCCATCCACTCCATCCTGGCCGCCGAGCTGGGCAACATGGACGAGGCCCTGCGCTTCTTCGGCTACGCCACGCGCCTGGACCTGGACAACTACAACCGCAACACCCGCGAGGGACTGCACATCACCAGCATCGCCATGGCCTGGGCCAACATCGTCTACGGCTTTGCCGGGCTGCGCAGCGACGGCGAGGTCCTGCGCTTTGCTCCGCATCTGCCGCCGCGCTGGGCGCAGCTGTGCTTTGCTCTGACTTACCGCGGCAGCGTCATCCGCGTGTGTATGGAGCGCGGAGCCACCCGCTTCCGTCTGGAAAAGGGCGCTCCGGTGCCGCTGCTCCTGTACGGCGAAGAGCGCACGCTGGGCCCCGACGGGCTTCTCGTCGCCGAGAAATAAACTATACCGCCCGTCGGCCGATCGGGGTCGACGGGCGGCGTCTGATCCGGAGGAACACCATGGACACCTGGTATTTTGAAAAACGGGGCTGGGACAGCCAAAGCGCGGTGGCGGACGGCAACCGCTTTCTCATCGCCAACGGCTATATGGGCCTGCGCGGCACGGTGGAGGAGGCTGCACGCCTCCACTGTCCCGCCGTCAATCTGGCGGGGGTCTATGACCGCCATGCCGACCGCTGGCGCGAGCCGGTCAACGCCCCGCACCCGCTGTATGTGCGCCTCTCGCTGGACGCCCGTCCCCTGGCCCTGGGTGAGACGGAGCCGGTATCCCACACCCAGCGGATCGACTACCGCCGCGGCGTTTTCAGCCGTCATACGGACTTCGGCGCCGCTGTGCTCGAAAGCGAGCGCTTCGTGTCTCTGGCGCAGGTCCACCTGCTCGCTGCGCGCCTGAAGCTGTGCTTCCGCGAGGACGGCGAGGCGGAGCTCCGCACCGGGATCTCCACGGACCTGTGGGATCTGAACGGCCCGCATCTCTTCGATTTCGCCTTCTCCCACGGACAGACGCTTTTGTGCACCGCCGTCACCGGCGAGAAGAAGATCCCCCTGGCCGTGGCGCAGCGCGCCGTCTGCGATTTTCGCTGCACCGAGCGCTTCGAGACGGGGGAGGACGGCGTTTTTCGCGTCCTGCGCTTTGCGGTGAAAAAGGGCGACGTCTGCCGATTGACTCTCTTAGCGGCGGTCTTCACCGGCCTGGATACGCCCGATCCCGCCCAAAGAGCCGTGACGCTGTGCAACCAGGCCAGCCGACAGGGCTATGCGGCCTGCCTCCGGGAAAGCGACGAGGCCTGGGAGCGCGTCTGGCAAGCGAGCGCTGTGGAAATGCACGGCGACGACGAGGCCGCCCTTGCTCTGCACGCCAGCCAGTATTATCTCAACAGCATCGCCCCGCGCCACGCCGCCAATCTGTCCATCCCCGCCCGGGGCCTGTCCGGCCAGACCTACAAGGGCGCCGTCTTCTGGGATTCCGAGATCTTTTTCTTCCCCATGTTCGTCCACACCCAGCCGGAGGTGGCCCGTTCGCTGCTGCGCTACCGCATCGAAACACTGCCCGGCGCGCTGAAGAAGGCCGCGGAATACGGCTATCGCGGCGCCTTCTACGCCTGGGAGAGCCAGGAGGGCGGCGCCGAGGGCTGCACCGATTTCAACGTGGTGGACGTGTTCACCCACCGGCCTGTGCGGACCTATTTCCGCGACAAGCAGATCCACATCAGCGCCGACGTGGTCTATGCCCTGCGCCGCTATTACGAGATCACCGGCGATGACAGCCTGCTCCTTGCGGGCGGCGCCGAGGTCATTGCGCAGTGCGCCCGCTTCTATCTCAGCCGCGCCACGCGGCACCCGGACCGGGAGACGGTGGACTTTGCCGACGTGATCGGCCCGGACGAGTACCACGAGCGCGTCACCAACAACGCCTTCACCAACCGCATGGCGGCCTATTGCGTGGAAAGCGCGCTGGCCCTCCGGGACATTTTCCGCGCCCGGCCGGATTTTATCGCCGCCCTGACGGAGAAGCTGGACTACGCACGGGACTGGGAGCTGCTGGCCGATCTTCTCGGCCGCATCCGCAAGCCCCGGACGCGGAAGGGCGTGATCGAGCAGTTCGACGGCTATTTTGCCCTGGAGGACTGCAGCCTTGACACCGTGCGCGGCCGCTTGTGCGACGCGCGGGAGTACTGGGGCGGCGACCACGGCGTGGCCGGCCCCACCCAGATCATCAAGCAGGCGGACGTGATCGCCCTGATGGCCCTCTTCCCGGAGGCCTTCAGCGACGCCCAGCTGGCCGCCAACTGGGCCTATTACGAGCCCCGCACCGAGCACGGCTCCAGCTTGTCTGCCTGCATGTACGCGCTGACGGCCTGCCGGATCGGGCGTCTGGACAGGGCCTGGGAGCTCTTTGAAAAGACGGCCTCCATCGACCTGGTGGGCGGCGGCAAGCAGTGGGCGGGGGAAATCTACATCGGCGGCACCCACCCGGCTGCCAACGGCGGCGCGTGGATGATCGCGGCCCTGGGCTTTGCTGGCCTGCGCGTGGAAAAGGGCCGATTGACCCTCTCGCCGCACCTGCCGAAGCAGCTCACGCGCCTGCGCTTTCCCGTGACCGTGGGAGAGGAGAGGCTTCTTGTCACCGTGACCCACGAGGGCTGGACGGCGGAAAAAGAGGAATAAGACGCAAAAAAAGCGACGCCGCAGCGTCGCTTTTTTGATGCAAAAGATGTCAGAGCCGCCGTACGCTCTCGCGCTCCACCAGACTGACAGGCAGGATCACAGAGCGGTTTTCGACGGCCTCGCCCCGTACCCGGGCCAGGATCATGTCCGCGGCCAGCATACCCTTGCGCTCGGCATCCTGGTGCACGGTGGTCAGCGTGGGGTTCGTCAGCTGGCTCAGATAGTTGTCGTCAAAGCCCACGATGGACTTGTCCCGCGGCACGCACACACCCTTCTCACGCAGTCCCGTCATAATGCCAGCGGCCAGAATATCCGCCGAGGCGAAGATACCGGTGATCTCCTTTTTTTCGCTCAGCACATGCCCCAGCCGGCGGCCCTCCTCCACGGAAATCTCCTGGGTGAAGACCAGCGCGGGATCGTAGGGAACGCCGAACTCCGCCAGCGCGCGGCGATACCCGATCAGACGCTTTTCCACCACGCCGCCCGCTCTCACCGAGGGCGAGGCAAAGGCGATGACCCGGTGGCCGTTTTCCAGCAGATGGCGGGTGGCGATGTAGCCGCCCTTTTCATCCTCCAGCCCGATGCTGTATACGTCGCCCCGGTCGATGTAGCTGTCGATCAGTACAAAAGGCGTGCCGAGCTTTTCCACGCACTCGAAGAACTCATCCTGGAACATACCCGTCAGGATCAGCCCCGACAGGTGCCAGCTGCGGCTGATGGACTCCAGCGCGCGGGCGTCCTCCACCGAACGAATCATCAGAAAGTATCCGTTCTCGCGGGTCCTGCGCTCGATGCCGTCCACGAAGGTGCCCAGAAAGGGGTCGCTCATCGTGCTGCCCACGTTCTGGGGCGTCATATGGGTGATCATGCCGATGATGGAGGAATCAGCGTTGGCCAGCGTGCGTGCCGTCATGCTGGGCACATAGTGCTCCCGCTCCATGATGGCCCAGATCTTGGCAACCATCTCCGGGGATACCCGGTTGGCTCTTTTGTGTACGACGTTGGAAACGGTGGTGATGCTCACACCGGCTTCCGCGGCGATATCTTTTAAAGTAACCATGTACATTCTCCTTGCAATCCCTGTTATTTTACCGTGTTATATGACTGATTGCAAGCTTTTTGTCCCTGCGCGGCAGGGAAGGACGGGGAATATAAAACAGTGGGGGCAGCGCGGCTGCCCCCACTTGCGGTTTCGGGAATGGATTAGCCCAGCTCGGCCAGGAAGCCCTTGATGTCCAGCTCGGCGGGCTTGCCGGTCTCGGGCGCGGTCAGACCGGCCAGAACGTCGTCGGGATTGATCGGCGCCACAGGCTCGGAGAAGGAGATCTCATCGATCCAGATCACGCAGGGAGCGAAGGCGCGGATATGGAAGGCGTTGGTCATGCCGGGGAAGCCGGAGGCCTCCAGATCGATGACCAGATCCTGCCACTCGGTGGTGATCACGGGATGGCTGCCGTCGGCCAACACCAGATCGCTGAAGCGGGCGGCGTAGAACTTGGCGTCCTCGGGGTGCCAATCCATGATGAGCCTGGTCTCCTCACCGCCGACCTCACCCTTGATGCGGATGTTCAGGTACTTGCAGTAGGAGATGCCGTCCAGAGCCCACATGTTGACGGCTTCGCCCCAGTTGGCCATCCAGTCGCCGGCGGCGGCATAGTAGGCGTCCTCAGACTCGTAGTCTTCCTTGTCAAAGGCCTTGGGACGCATGTCCAGCTTGATGGCGCCGTCCTCGTTCTTGCCGCGCAGGTTGGCCCAGTTGTCCCACCAGATGTTCACGCCGTTGGGGCCGAACTCAGGCTTGTTGTTGGGATCGCGGTCGTCAAAGTTGTCCCACAGGAACACGCCGGCGAGAGCCTGCTGGAAGCCCTTGATATCCAGCTCGGCGGGCTTGCCGGTTTCGGGCGCGGTCAGACCGGCCAGGATCGTCTCGGCGCTGGTGGCGTCGATGGCGGCCACGGGCTCGGAGAAGGAGATCTCATCGATCCAGATCACGCAGGGAGCAAAGGCGCGGATGTGGAAAGCGTTGGTCATGCCGGGGAAGCCGGAGGCCTCCAGATCGATGACCAGATCCTGCCACTCGGTGGTGATCACGGGGTGGCTGCCGTCGGCCAGCACCAGATCGCTGAAGCGGGCGGCGTAGAACTTGG
>ONSQ01000042.1 GCA_900320465.1 uncultured Eubacteriales bacterium | reverse complement strand
CTGCAAACAACTTATTTGGGACCTCATCCACCGCTGACGCGGTCCCCCTTCCCCGTGCGCGGGGAAGGCATGAAAAGCGGGAGGGGACAAGCCCCTCCCGCTTTTCCTGTGGATGCAGACGCTCCGCGGGTCGAAAGCCGGCCGCGGGAAGCGTTCTGAAGCGATCTGTCAGAGATTTTTATAAAAATCAGATATCGCGGTTTCGTAGCGCCGCTGCTCGTCGGGGCGGTGGACGTTGAAGATCACCCGCTCCGGGACGCCGGGGTTGGAGCGCAGCCAGCTGAGCACCGTTTGCACGGCGATCTCACAGGCGCGCTGCCGGGGAAAATGGAAAACACCGGTGGAAATGCCGCAGAAGGCAACGCTGGTAATGCCGTTGTCCCGGCACAGCTCCAGCACCGCGCGGTAGCAGTCCGCAAGCTCCCGCTCGTGCCGGGGCGTCAGCTCGTCCTCGACGACGGGACCCACGATGTGGATGACCTTTTTTGCGGGCAGATTGTAGCCCTCGGTCAACATGGGCACCGCGGTGGGCTGCCGGTAGTCGGGGCCGTATTCGGCGCGCAGCAGGTTCATCTGCCGGGCGCAGTCCGCGCGCAGCTGCACCCCCGCGTAGGTGTGGATGCAGTTGTCGATGCAGCTGTGCATGGGCACAAAACAGCCCAGCATGGCGGAGTTGGCCGCGTTGACGATGGCTTCGGCGGCTAGGCAGGTGATGTCGCCGCACCAGATCGAAACGCCGTCGCGCAGGACCGGGATCTCGCCCAGGCTGACCACGCCCCGCTCCCGGGCGCGCTCGGTCAGATAGGCGTCCTGGAGACGCAGCGTGTCTGCGTCCAGGGGGCGGGGCATGCGCACGTTCATCAGCGAGCGCAGGAGCCGACGCCGCCCCTCCGTGTCCGGCGGGGTGGTGAGATCGCGATACTCCCGCGAGTCGGCCTTAAAAGCCTCCACAAGCGTCTCCAGACGCTGAGACTGGGTCATATGGTCGGACATGTCTGCTCTCCTCTCTTTGCACGCCGCCGACGGACATACCGGTACCGGTATGTCCGTCGATCGTTTTTTCGATTCTCAGTCCTTGTCTTTTCCGAAGCGGCCGTGGCCGTGACCGTGTTCGCCGCGGCCGCGCCAGTCGGCGCTGAGCTTCTCCAGCAGCGTGAGGAGCTGCTGCTTCTCGCCCTCGTCCAGGGCGGAGAAGAGCGCGGGCTTTTCCTTCGCGCCGCTCTCGGCCTGGGCAAGGCCCTGCTCGGTCAGACGCACGTCCGCCGTGCGGCGGTCAGACTCGTTCTCGGTGCGCGTCAGCAGACCGGCGCGCTCCAGCTTGCCGATGACCTCGCTGGCGGAACCGGGCTGGATGCCCAGCTTTTCGGTCAGCGCGCGCTGGGTCATGGTACCCTCCTCGGCAAGAACGCGGAGGATCCGGCCCTGGCCGCCGCGGCTGTCCATGACGAAGCGGCTGACATGGTTCAGCTCGTTCAGCTTGGCGCTGAGCTTGCCGTCCAGATCCAGAGCCTCGTACTCCTCGCGGCTCATGCGGCCCTTGTCGCCGTGCTTCTCGCCGTCACGGCCGCGCTCGCGGCCGCGGAATTCGCCCTGGCGATGCTCGCGTCCGCCGTACTCGCGGCGGCCTTCGCCGTGCTCATGCTCGCCGTGGCTGTGCTCGCCGCGATCGTGTTCACCGCGGTTGAAGCCGCTCTTCTCGGGGCTTTCGCCGCGGGCAAAGGCCTCGCCGCGCGGGCAGCTGGGGGCGCTCAGATCGCAGTGGCGGCCGCAGCCGGGGCATTTATTGGTGGTTTCGTTCATATTTCAAAGGTCCTTTCTGTTTTCATAATTTATTAGGCACCTTGATAATAGCATGCACATGCGTATTTGTCAAGGTGCCTAATAAAATTTTTTTAATCAGAAAGCATTTTGCGCGTCTTCCACTTGCCGCTGAGGAAGTACCACAGACACAGCACGCCCGGCAGGAAGCGCGACACCGCCGTGCCCCACCAGAAGCTGGTCTCGCCCACGCCCAGGAGGTTGAGGAAGATCAGCGAGAAGCCGATCTTGCAGATCACGCCGTCCAGCACGCCGATGCCGAAGCCCAGCTCCACGAAGCCGCAGCCGGTGACCATGCTCTGGAACGCGCCGACGAAGGCCGAGCAGAAGTAGTGGATCGTCATGATGTGCAGGAACACAACGCCCAGGGCCTTGACCGTCTCCTCGTTGGTGAACAGCGAGAACATCTGACGCGGAATGATCCAGGACAGCAGCGCGGCAAACACCGCCACGATCATGCTCATCCAAAGCGTCGTCCACACGGTCTTGGCCGCCCGGTCGTTCTTCTTCGCGCCCAGGTTCTGGCCGATCATCGTGGCCGAGGCCGTGTCGATGCCCTGCATGAAGACCTCGAGGAACTTCTGGATCTTGTTGCCGATGCTGTTGGTCTGGGAGTAGACCGGGCCGTAGACGTTGCAGCTGGCGTTGACGTACATCATGGACACGCGCACCAGCAGACTGCGGCACAGCTGCGGGATGGAGAGCCTGACGATGGTCCTGGCCGCCTGGGGGACGATCTTGAAATAGCGCAGCTTGAGCTCGAAATCAAAGGTCTCGCGTCGGCGGTAGAGAAAGACAAAAGCCGCCGCGAAGGAGCCGAACTGGCTGAGCACCGTGGCGATGGCCGTGCCGACCGCTTCGAGGGGGATGACCACGACCAGCAGCAGATCGGCAAAGATGTTGACCGTGGCCGCCACGATGATGAACAGCAGGGGTCGCTTTGCCTCGCCCATGCCGCGCAGCACGCCGCAGACCGCGTTGTAGCCGAAGATGAAGGGATAGCCCAGGGCCGTGATGATGAGATAGCCCCGCGCCTGGGAAAAGCCCAGCTCCGGGCAGTTCATCAGCCGCAGGAAGGGATCGCAGAACACGATCGCGCCGATCATCAGCACGAAGGACACCAGAAAGCTCAGCGTCAGCAGCGTACCGATCGTGTCCTTGACCTCCTGCATTTTCTTCGCGCCCACCAGCTGGGCAATGTAGATCTGGCCAGCCGAGGCCAGGGCCATGGCCAGCGGGGTCATGAAGTCCGACAGCTCGCCGCCGGTGGAGACGCCGATCGTCCCCGCGCCGCCGACAAACTTTCCCGCGATCATCAGATCGACCATGGAATAGAGCTGCTGGATGACATTGGTCAGGATGATCGGCAGGGCGAAGGTCAGAAGCACCTTCCAGATCACGCCCTCGGTCAGATTGGTTCCTACTCGTTTTCCTGCTGTTGCAGCCATAAATCTATCTTCCGTTCTGTTTGATGTAGTATGATCCGGACGCTCTCAGCGCACGCGCACGCAGGCCGCGGCGGGCACCTCCAGGGTCCGGACCGGGCGGCCCGGCGCTCCGGTGGCCGGGTTCAGAGGCAGCACGGCGACGGCGCCGCTGTCGTTGTTGGCGCAGAAGAGCGTGCCGCCGTCGGGGCTGACGGCGATGCCTCGCGGGCCCTCTCCCCCGCAGTCATACCAGCCCACGCTGTCCAGAAGGCCGCCGGGCAGCACGCGCCACACGGCGATGTTGTTCTGGGAGCGGTTGGAGGCATAAAGGAACGCGCCGTCCGGACGGATCGCGATGTCCGCCGCCACGGATAGGAGCAGGCGGAGCCGCTCGTGCTCGCGGTCGATCGCAAAAAGCTCCAGCTCGTCCGCGCCGAAGTTGGCGACGGCGAGCAGTCTTCCGTCCGGGGATACCTGTACGGAGTGGCTCTTGGCCGAGCGCTGCCGGTCGGTCACGCTGTGGCCGGTCAGCAGCCATTCGTCCGCAAGGCGCATCGAGCCGTCGTCCTCAAGCCGGATCATCTTCACGCGGGGGCTGCCCATGCTCGAGGTAAAGGCATAGCGTCCGTCGGGCGAGAGCGAAACGTAGCTCATAAGCGGCGTGTCAAAGTCCAGCTTCCCGATCACGGCAGGCTCGCCGTTTTCTCCCAGGCGGTAGCGGACCACCGCACCGCCGTCGCGCCGCTCGCTGACGGCAAGCAGCGTATCGCCGCCGATCGCAAGGATCGACTGGGCCGGGATCTCCGTGCCGTACACGCCCAAACGCTCCCACTTTCCGCCGCGCAGCGCAAAGGCGCAAATCCCGCTTGTCGGGTTTTGGAACGACCAGACTCCGCAATAAAGATTTTTCATCGTGTTTCCTCCTGTCTTAAGGAAGGATGATGCACTCCCGCGCGAGATGGCCGAGATCCTTCGACCCGGTGTTGCTCATCGCGCCGCGCAGCTCCGCGGTCATCTCAAGGAGCTTGTAGGTCAGCCCCTCTTCGCCGTCCTTGACATACGCGCCGCAGAGCGCTCGGGCGGACAGCACGCCGTCAGCTCCGAGGCAGAGCGCCTTGAACACGTCAAAGCCGGTGTTCATGCCGCCGTCGAGCAGGATCGTCAGCTTTTCGCCCACCGCCTCGCGGATCTGAGGCAGGACCTTCAGAGGCGGCACCTCGCAGGGGAAGCGATTGTTGTGGCCGGAGACCACAATGCCGGAGGCGCCGGCCTCGACGGCCGCGAGCGCGTCGGCCACGCTCAGCACGCCCTTGAGGATAAAGGGCAGCGGCGAGGCGTCGCTGATTTTTCGCAGCTCTTCGACCGTTTTCGGCGCGAAGGCGTCGCCGTGGCCGTCGTTTTCGCCGTAGACGTTGATGCCGTGGTCGATGTCCATGGCATAGGCGATCGCGCCGTGTTCGGTGTCATAGCGCACGTCCGCAAGGATACGATCCATATCGTCCAGGGGCTTGATCACGCGGATGGCGGGGATGCCCTCGGCGAGGATCTGCTTCCAGTCGTCCGGGTCGTGATAGGTGGCCCAGTAGACGCTGCCCGCTTCCCTCACCGCGCGGGCATAACCCACGACGCCGTTTTCCGTCTTTTCCTTCGGGAAGCTGATCGGGCCGGCCATGATGGGGGTCTCGAAATGTCTGCCGCAGAAGCGGAAGCTCGTGTCCGCGCTCGTGCTGCCGATATAGCGGTATGCAATGGTGATCGCGTCGCGGTAGGCGTCGGAAAGGGTGTTGGAGTTCATCGCCTTCACGACCGGCGGTCCCATCGTCTTTTTCACAAACTGCATTTTTATATCCTCCTGCATTGTTTCAACATAATTTTTCTATCCAGTCGCAGACCTCGCCGGGATAGTCCGCCTCACCGTGCGGCTGATCCCAGACAAAAGCGAAGTCTACCGTTTTCCCCGCGTTTTCCAGCGCCAGCGCCAGCATCAGCGACACCGTAAAGGCCGTATCCGCGTCGCAGACGCCGGTGCGGATGCGGTAGTGCTCCGCGCCGCAGCCGATGTAGCGCATGGGATTGATCAGGTCAAGGCGCCTTTTCAGCGCGGCGTCTTCCTGTGTTTCGCGCAGTCACGCAGTTCCACTTGCTCTGCTCCCTTTCTGTCTCTTACCACGCCGTGAGCAGCTCGGTGATGGCCTCACGGATCCCCTCGTCCATATAGGTGGAGTAGATCGTGGACAGCTTTTCCGTCACGCCGCCCGGCGCGCGGAGCAGCCGGTAGAGGTTTTCTTTGGTCAGGAAAGCCACCTGGGCGCGGTTGAGCAGCTCGTAAGCGTTGTCAAGGATGTTGTTGTCGACCAGTTCGGTTTCTTCGCGCAGCTGAACTTCGACCCGCTCGCGTGGCGCAAAGGCGCTGAGCGTGACGGACAGGACGTTTCGCTTTGCGTCAAATTCGCTCGTGAATTCCACGGTCTCTCCGCCGACGGAAACCGACTTCACGCTCTCCGCGCAGACGCCGTAAAAGCGCAGGGTATACCGCCGCTTTTCCGGGATCAGGCTCAGCTCGCCCGCGGCCGGTTCGACGGTAAAGCGTTTTGCCGTCCAATCCAGCGCATAGCGCGTGGTGACGCATACGCCCTTTTCATAGTCCATCGAGACGCCGTCGTCCTCATAGAGCTCGAACGCGCCGTCCGCCCCGCAGAAGATCAGCAGCTCCAGCGCCGCGGGGTTGTCCGTGCGGGAGGAGAGCTCGCTGTCGCTCTGCAGCGGCAGGATGCCGCCCGCCATTGCGAGCACGGGGATCGTCTCAAGCGGCCGGAACATGAACATCGTCCGCCCGCCGCGGTAGCGCATACCGGTGAACACGTCGTACCACACGCCCTCCGGCAGCAGGGTCTTGACCTTGCCGAGTCTGGTGTTCCTGTCGTTTTCCGAGGTGACGGGGTTTACCAGCAGCTCGGAGCCGAAGAGATATTCGTTGCGCAGGCGGTAGGCCTCCTCGTTGAAGGGCAGCTCATAATAAAGCGGCTGCACCAGAGGCAGGTTCTCCGCCCAGAAGCGGCGGTTCATCGTGTAGAGATAGGGCAGCAGCCGATGGCGCAGACGCAGGAAGCGCCGCATGGTCTTCTCCGCCTCGGGCGAGAACTTCCACGGCTCCTTGCCGGTGAAGACCTCGTTGGAGGAGTGCAGACGCATGATCGGCGAAAACACGCCGAACTGCACCCAGCGGGTCGTCAGCTCGTCGTTGCGATAGCCGTTGCGGTGGCCGCCGATATCGTGGCTCCACCAGCCGTAGCCCACGTTGGAGGCGTTGGCGGTGAAATAAGGCTGATAGTCCAGCGACTCCCACGTAATGAAGGAGCTGCCGGAAAAGCCGATCGGGTAGCGCTGGCTGCCCAGTCCCGCATAGCGCGAGAAGTCCAGCGGGCGCTTGCCGTCTCTTGCGTTGTCAAGATAGTGATAATGGTTGAGCATCCACAGCGGGTCAAAGCCCTCGGCCAGGGAATTTGAGCCCTGCTGCCAGTCCATCCACCAGAAGTCCACGCCGATCTCCTCGTTGGGGTGGTGGAGATATTTGAAATACGCGTCCATAAAGGCGCGGCTGGAGACGTCGAACTGGATGGGCACCTCGTGCGCAGCGTCCACGCCGAGCGCCGCTGCCATCTCGCCGTACATCTCCTCGTGCGCGCGCACGCCGTCCGCCGGGTGGACGTTGAGCGAGACGTGCATCCCCCGCTCGTGGAGATCGCGCATCATCGCCTCCGGGTCCGGGAACAGCTCGCGGTTCCAGGTATAGCCCGTCCAGCCGCGGCCGTATTTCGGGTCGATGTCCACCAGGTGCCAGCCCATGTCCAGCACACCCACGGCGATTGGGATCCCCTCGTCGCGGAAGCGGTCCTGCAGTGCGAGGTACTCCTCCTGGGTGTAGCTGTAATAGCGGCTCCACCAGTTGCCCAGCGCATAGCGCGGCAGCATCGGCGTCTTGCCGGAGAGCTGATAGAAAAAGTCCAGCGCGCCGCGGTAATCGCGCCCGAAGGCCATGAAATACAGGTCGATATGCTCCCGGTCGGCGGGCTCGACCCAGCCGTCGGCGGTAAAGACGAGAGAGGCGGAATCGTCGATGACGGAAAAGCCGCTTTTGGACAGCAGCCCCTGGCACAGCTCGACCGGTCTGTCCGGTTCGCCCCAGATCTTGCTTTCATCGGCGGAGTTGCGGTAATACCAGCCTCCGACGGCGTTGTCGAGCGTGACGGCGGTGCCGAGAAGATTGCCGTCGCGCAGCAGCTCATTGTCCCCGTAAAACCAGGTGCCGGACTTGCGGTTATAGTTGTTCTCGCGCACCTGGATCGTCAGTCCGGTCGACGAGAAGGGCTTTTTGTTATAGGTCAGCACCAGATAGCGCGTGACGATCTCCAGCTTGTCGGCGCTGTCGTTCACATGGAAGTCCGGCACCGGGAAGCGTCGGTTGAGGACGATCTGGGTCTGGGCGTCCACAAAGCGGCCGGCGGGACTGTACTCCAACCGGATCACTTTGTCCGACAGCAGCGTAAAACGGTAATGCTCGCCCTGGACGACGGCCTTTGTCTCGGCGACAGAGGCCGGATTGTTGCCGTAAACGTTGGTCATGGGTCTTCCTCCGTCAGTCGTTGATCTTGTTGGCGTCAAAGATGATCTCCACATCCTCGAAGACCACCTTGCGCATCGCCGCGGGATCAGCGCGCATGCCGTCGTGCTTCATATCCTCGAAGTGCGGCATCATCCGGTCATAAAGCTTTTCGCCGTTTTCGGTAAAGCGCGGGCCGAATTTGGGGCCGCCGGGGCCTCCCGGTCCGCCCGGGCCGCCGCGCATCGGCTCGCCGCCCGTCTCGATGCCGATCCGGACCGCCTTGAGCATCTTATCGACGACCTCGCCCGGGACGGTAAAGGCGCCGCCGTAGAGCACGTCGAACTCACTCCTCACGGCCTCGAGCCTTTCCAGCGAGTGCAGCCAGCTGGTAAGGCCGCCGTTGATGTGCTTTCTGCCGCCCATGAACTCGTCGCCCGAGAAGAGGATGCGGCCCTTGCGGTCGAGATAGGCCATCGAGCCGACGGCGTGGTCGGGGATGAGGAAGGCCTGCAGGTCGCGGCCCTTGAGCGGGATGATGTCGCCGTTCTGCAGCACGGTGACGGGATAGTCGCGCGGGAAATCGATGCCCGCAAAGCTGGGGAAGGGGCGCGTGGCCAGCGGCACGGAGGCCTCGGCCATATAGACCATCTCGAAATAGCTGTTGTTGGCGGTGTGGTCAAAGTGGTCGTGCGTGTTGGCGATGCGGCGCACCGGCTTGTCGGTCAGCGTCTGCATGTATGCGCGGATATTGCCCGCGCCATAGCCGGAGTCGATGGCAAGGGCTTCGTCATCGCCCTCGACGAGATAGGACCAGTCGCCGCTGGAGAGGACGCGCCAGACGCCGTCCGCCAGCTTCCAGGACTTGAAATAGGGCTCGTCCATACGGCTGAACGTACCGTCGCCGTTGTCGATCCAAATGTCATGCTTGCAGGAAAAATCGATCATGGTAGTGCCTCCCGTATTTGTATATGGTATTTTTATCCGTCATTTTGCGACGGCCAGGCCGCTCTTTTTCCACTTGCCGGACCAGAAATAGATCCCGCAGATCACAAAGGGCATAAAGCTCGCGCAGATGTCGCCGAGCCAGAAGCCCATGATGCCCATCTCGAACACAAGCCCGAAGAGCATCGCAAGCCCCACGCGCGCCACGACGCCGTCGATAAGGCCGACGATAAAGCTCATGCGCGCGTTCCCGATGCCGTTGCACAGCGAAAGCATCGGCTGGCGCAGCGCAAAGCCCATGATGTTCAGCGCGGCGATCGGCGCGTACACGTGGCTCATGGCCAGTACGTCCGCCTCGGAGTTGAAGAGGGAGAAGATCTGCTCGGGGAAGAGCATCATGATGGCGGCCAGCACCGCGCAGTACAGCCCGCCCCACAGAAGGGACATGTAAACGACCTTTTCGATGCGATCGTGCTTGCCCGCGCCGAAGTTCTGTCCGATCATGGCGGCGCCCGCCGTGCCGAAGGCGTTGGTCACGACCATCGCGACCTGGGCGATCTTGTTGCCCACGCCGTTGACGGCCGACACGACCAGGCCGTAGGCGTTGATATACGAGGAAACAAAGAGCTTGGAGAGATTGACGAGGAACATCTGCATCCACATCGGGATGCCGAGACGCAGCAGCGCGGTGAGCTGAGCGCGCTGCGGAATAAAGCTTGCCGGCCTGAAGTCAAAGCCAAAGGAATCGCGGTGGCGGTAAAGAAAGACGAGCGCAGTGAGGAAGCTGAAGCCCTGGGAGATCACCGTGGCAAAGGCCGCGCCCCAGCTGCCCCAGCGGAATATCGCGACAAAGATGATATCAAGCACCAGATTCATCACCGCGGAGATCGCGATGAAGAGGAAGGGGTGCTTCGAGTCGCCCTCGCCGCGCAGTGTGGCGGAGCTGTAATTGTAGCCGGCAATGAAGAAAAAGCCGGCAAAGCAGCAGTTGGAATAGGACACGGCGTCGGCCATGGCCTCCTCCGGCACGTTGATGAGACGCAGCAGCACTTCGCAGAAGGCGACGCCCAGGAAGGTCTCGGCCAGGGAGATGAGCGCGAGGACGCTGAACATCGTGCCGATGATCTTTTTCAGTCCCTCGCGGTTACGCATCCCCACATACTGGGAGATGATGGTCTGACCCGCTCCGGCGAGACCCATGATGATCGTCATGGCCATCCACTGGATCTGTCCGGCGTTGGAGACCGCCGAGAGGCCCACGCTGCCGACATACTGGCCCACGATGACCATGTCCACCATGTTGTAGAGCGTCTGGAGGAGGTTGGAGAGCATAAAGGGCCAGGCAAAATTCAAAAGGCCCGCCGACACGCTGCCCTCGGTGAGATCGTTGACGATGGTTTTCCCGTTCAAGGTTTCGTTCCTTTCCGTGCGCCGGGAACTTGCCCGTATTGAAAGAAAGCACCGCCGGGGGTAGCAGGACCCTGCAGCGGTGCTTTTCAAGCGCTTTTATCCTCTTTTCTGGGCAAACAGCCACTCCTTGACGCCCTCGATCTCGTAAGCCACGGGCCATGTGCACACGTGGTTGGCGCCGGGACCGGCGTCGCGCCCCGCGGGGACGACGCTGCTGCCCTGAAAAACAGTATACCGGATCTGGACGTTTTCGGCAAGCGCTTCTTTCACCAGTGCATCAAATTCTTTTTTCGAACTCTTGGCGTTCCACAGATAACGCCCGACCTTCACACCCTTTTCCTCGAGCGCCGCGGTGACGGCGTTCATGCCGGGAAAGGCCTTGGCGTCGTTCTGGGATACCAGGATCCAGAATTTGCTCTTCGTGCAGTTTTCCGCCATGCGCTCGGGGCTCCACTGCCCCGCCACCAGCATCGAGGCGGCAAACTGCTCCGGCCACTGGATGTTCAGCTCACACGAGCTCATGCAGCCCATGGACTGGCCGGTGAGATAGACGCGGTCGGCGTCCACATCGTTCTCCGCGACGACCTTGTCGATGATCTCCTTGAGGATATACATCTCGTCGGCAAAGGTGAAGTCGTCGCGCGTCAGGCGGATGCCGCGGCGCATGCCGGGGGCCAGCACATAGCAGGGGTGCTTGGCCTGCCATTCCGGCCTGGCCCAGGTAACGGCGCCGTTGCCCTGGGAAAGGGGCAGCTTCGGATCGTCACCGCAGGGGCCGGCGTCGTGCAGGAAGAAGACCAGCGGCAGCTTTTCGCCCGAAGGGTTCTCCGGGACGAACAGGTTATAGTTGATGCCCTTGTATTCATACTGGCGGAACTGCTCCACCACGGGCTCGACGGCCTTGGCCGAGGCGGCAAAGTCCGCCGACGCGGGGGCGACGGAGCCGTCGGCAAAGCGGAATTCCGCCTTCTGCCGGACGCGCAGCGCGGGGGCGCGGCGAATGGTCGGCGGCATGTTCACGGGAGGTCCCGGAGGCGGGCCTTCCGGCTTTCTGTCGCTGGGAGGCGGCCCCATGCGTTTGGGCGCCGGAATCAGCGGCGCGGCCTCGTCGTTGGGATCAAGATCCAGGATCACGCTGCTTCCGCAGACGGAAAAGCCGACGACCGTACGGTTTTCGACCTCGAAGCAGTCCTGGGGTATGGAAAAGGCGTCGATCGGCGCCGGATATTCAAGCTTAGCCGAGCAGACCTTCTGTCCGTCGGGGTAATTGCCGGTGATGCAGGTAACTTTCATGTACTTCACACCTTATCGTAGTCTTATTGGATCCTGTGCGCCTCCCCTTCGGGAAGAGGCGTCGTGTTCTCGATCTCGCAATAGCGCATTTTCCTCTCCAGCGACCACACGCCGAAGGCCGACGCCGCGGCGCCGAGGAGCTTCGCGGCCGCGAGGAGCGAGCGGGCGCTCTCCCCTCCTCCCGCGAAGAGCAGATAGCCGAGGCTTGCAAGCGCGGTCAGAGCGCAGAGCACGGCCGAGGCAAGTGCAAAGACTTTCAGCCGCTTTGTGGAGGAGCTGTGCTCATAGAGCGTCATTTTCTTCGGCCGCAGCAGGTACGCCACCGTGCACACAGCCAGCAGAAAGATCGCGATCACGCCCAGATACCCGGGGACGGCGACGACGGGGCTGTAATTGGCCGGTACGGCGCGGTCGATGAGCGCGGTGACGAACAGCGCCGCGCAGAGGACCGTCAGCAGCACATAGCAGCAGCAATAGCTGAAATAGACCGGCCCGTCCATATCCGCCCTGATCCACGGCGCGGTATAGACGCGCCGGATCTTATAGGGCTTGTAGGGGTTGGACGGATTGTCCGTCCGCACCTCGGTGTAGCCGCGGAAGTATTCGTGGTAATAGCGGCTGTGGCGGATGGCGCTCTCGTCGTCGCCGAAATAGTCCGCCTCCGCTTTTCCCGCGGCGCTCTTGCCCTTGTTGCCGTAGATGTTGTCCACACCGCCGGGCTGCTCATTGAGTTTTCTGCCGAATAGCGAGATCTTCATGGGCCTTGTCCTTTTGGGAAAAGGCGTCCTTTTCGCGGGCGCCTTTTCCCTGTTTTTCAGGTGCCGATCACAGTATCGTATCGGGTGGTATCCTTGAGATAGCGCTTGTTGAACATGATCCGCGCGTCCTTATACTCGATAAAGCCGTTGTCCGCGGGGTCATGTTTGGAATAGTCCGGGCCTTTGTCGCCCTTGTGGCCGCCTGGCTTGTCCTCGCCGGGCTTGCGCGGCGGGAGCTTCGGGGTGTCCAGCTCGCCGTCGAGCGCGCGCAGCGCGGCCATCATCGTGTGGTTGACCTGGTCGGCGGAGATCAGCTCCCTGCCGTGTCCCACCAGGATCCAGTCGTACTCCTCGCGCCTCGTCAGCAGCTTGGCCACGCTCTGCATGTACAGCAGCATGCTTGGCTGCGGGTCGACGCACTTGTACTTCATCGGCACCATGTTCATGTTGTCGCCGGTGAAGAGGATGCGCTCGCGGCGGTCGAGCCAGGCGATGCAGTCCGGCGAATGGCCGTCCATGCGGAAGGCCTCGAACACACGTCCGCCGAGATCGAGCGTGAAACCGTCGGAAACCGTGACGATGGCATAGTCCAGCGGGTATTCCCCGATCGGCTGACTGCCGTTGGGTATTTTCGCGATCTGCGCGGCCTTCTCGCCCATGAAGGCGACGGAGAAAAAGCCGTTGCCGCCGGTGTGGTCAAAGTGGCCGTGAGTGTTCATCACCATGCGCACGCTTTTGCCGCAAAGGCTCTCGGCATAGGCGCGCAGGTCCTCGGTGGAATCGCCCGTGTCGATCATGGCGCCCTCGCGCTCGCCGCAGACCAGATAGGCCGTGCAGCCGGTGTCGTTGATGCGCCAGGTGTCGGGGGCGAGCTTTTCAGATTCGAAGGGCATGGTCAGTTGATCTCCTTGACGCGGCAGCAGGACACGAAGTGGCCGGGCTCGGCCTCGATGAGCTGCTGGGGCTCCTTGCAGGCCTCGGTCGCATACGGACAGCGCGGCGCGAAGCGGCAGCCGGGCTTGGGGTTGATGGCTGAGGTGATCTCACCCTTGAGCTGGACGCGCTTCATCGGGTGGTCGATGTCCGTGGACGGGATCGCCGAAAGCAGCGCCTTGGTATAGGGGTGGAGCGGCTGGACGAAGAGCTTGCGCGAGGGGCAGGTCTCGACCAGTTGGCCGAGGTACATGACGCAGATGTCGTCGGAGATGTGGCGCACGACGGAGAGGTCATGCGTGACGAACATATAGGTCAGACCGAACTTCTCCTGCACGTCCATCAGCAGGTTCAGAACCTGGGCCTGGATGGAGACGTCCAGCGCGGACACCGGCTCGTCGCACATGATGAAGTCCGGGCGCAGCGCCAGGGCGCGGGCGATGCCGACGCGCTGACGGCGGCCGCCGTCCATCTCGTGGGGATAGGCCATGCGCAGACGCTCTTCGATGCCGACGAGATCCATCAGCTCCTCGGTGCGGTCGGCGATCTCCGCTTTGGAAAAGCGGCGCGCCTCCTGCAGCGGCTCGCGGATGGTGTCCTGCACGCAGATACGGGGATTAAGAGAGGAGTAGGGGTCCTGGAAGACGATGCTCATCTTCTCGCGCAGACGGCGCAGATCGCGGCCTTTGGCATTGGTGATGTCCTCGCCGTCCATGATCACGTGACCGTCGGTCGCATCGAGCAGACGGATGATCGTACGGCCGAGCGTCGACTTGCCGCAGCCGGACTCGCCGACGACGCCCATGGTGTGGCCCTTTTCGATGTTGAAGGTCACGTCGTCCACGGCGTGGTTGACGCCGGCGCCGACGTCAAAGTATTTCTTTAAATGCTGTACTTCCAGAAAAGCCATTTACTCGGCCTCCTTTCCGTTTGCGCACAGGTGGCAGGCGACGAAGTGACCCGGCGTGATCTCGCGCAGGGGCGGCTCGCCCTCAAAGCAGACCGGGCAGATATGCGCCCGTTTGCCCTTTGCTTCCTCGTCCTGCACCGGGCTCTTATGCGCGGCGGTCTTCTTGGTGAGCGGGCAGCGGGGATGGAATGCGCAGCCCTCCGGCAGGTTGGTGGGATCGGGCGGCAGGCCGTGGATGGCTCCTTGCTGCCGTATTCCACGATCTTGCCTGCATAGATGACCGCGACCTTGTCGCAGGTCTCGGCCACGACGCCGAGGTCGTGGGTGATGAGGATCATAGAGGTGTTGAGCTTTTTCTTCAGCTCCATCATCATCTCCAGCACCTGCGCCTGGATCGTGACGTCCAGTGCGGTGGTGGGCTCGTCGGCCAGCAGCAGCTCGGGGTTGCAGGCCAGCGCCATTGCGATGACGACGCGCTGCTTCATGCCGCCGGAGAACTGGTGTGGATATTCGCCGTAGCGGATCGCGGGGATGCCGACCAGCTCCAGCATCTCAACGGTGCGCTCCTCAGCCTGCTTTTTCGACAGGCCTTCGTTGTGCAGCAGCACGACCTCGGAGATCTGGCTGCCGACGGTCATCGTGGGGTTGAGGGCGGTCATCGGATCCTGGAAGATCATGGCCACCTT
>ONSQ01000045.1 GCA_900320465.1 uncultured Eubacteriales bacterium | reverse complement strand
CATGAACAAGGCCGGCAATTCCAGGAAGATCGATGAAGTGACCACGCCGTTCCTGGACAGCCTGGACATCGCGGGCTACAACTACGCCTCCGGGCGCTATCCGCTGGAGGAGAAGGCGCACCCGAACCGTGTGGTATTCGGCTCGGAGACTTTCCCGCAGGACATCTGGAAGAACTGGCAGATGGTGAAGAAGTACCCCTATCTGGTGGGCGACTTCATGTGGACGAGCTGGGATTACCTCGGCGAGGCGGGCATCGGCGCCTGGAGCTACACCGGCGGTATGCCCTTCAACCGCCCCTATCCCTGGTTCCTCGCGGGGGCGGGCGTGATCGACATCCTCGGCGTCCCGGACGGCAGCTGCAAGTATACTTCCACGGTCTGGGGCCTGGAACAGAATCCCGTCATCGCCGTGCGCCCGGTGAACCACCCCGGCGTGCGCGTGTCCAAATCCATCTGGCGCGGCACCAACGCGATCCTGAGCTGGAGCTGGGCCGGCTGCGAGGGCAACAAGGCCGAGGTCGAGGTCTATTCCGACCAGGCGCAGGTCGAGCTGCTCCTCAACGGGAAATCCGCCGGCAAGCAGAAGGTGAAGGAGTGCAAGGCCATCTTCAAGCTGAAGTACGAGCCCGGCACGCTGACGGCGGTGGCCTATGACGCCTCCGGCCGTGAGGCCGGCCGCAGCGAGCTCTCCTCCGCCATCGGCCCCTTCGGGATAGCCGTGCGCCGTGCGGCCCGAGAAGGATACGGTCAAGCCCGGCGAGATCGTGTACGTCCCGGTGAACATCGAGGGCGTCAACGGCATCGTGGAGTCCAACGCCGACCGGAAGCTCACCCTCACCGTCGAGGGCGGCGAGCTGCTGGCCTTCGGCAGCGCGAATCCCTGCACGGAGGAGCAGTATCACACCGGAAGCTTTACAAGCTTTTACGGCCGCACGCTGGCCGTGGTCCGCGCCGGCGAGACAGGAACGATGAAGCTGACCGCCACCGACGGCAGACTCAGCGGCGAGGCGGAAATCACGGTGAAAGGATAAGCGGAGAAGCTGAAAGAAGAACTGCTGATCAAAGACCTGATCCGGAAGCTGAAATAAGGTTTAAAGAACAAAAAAAGGAGCTGCTGCAGACAACTGCAGCGGCTCCTTTTTCGTATGCAGTTTTTTCTCAGGCCTGCTTGTTCGCCGCGGCCTGCTTGATGGAGAGACTGATGCGCCCCTTTTTCTCGTCCACGTCCAGCACCACCACCTGGACCACGTCGCCCACGCTGAGACGCTCGGAGGGGTGGCGGATGAAGGTGTCGGAGATCTCGGAGATGTGCACCAGCCCGTCCTGGTGGACGCCGATGTCCACAAAGGCGCCGAAGTCGATGACGTTGCGCACCGTGCCGGTCAGGCACATGCCCTTTTTCAGATCGGATATGGCCAGCACGTCCGTACGCAGGATCGGCGCGGGCAGACTGTCGCGCACATCGCGTCCGGGCTTCATCAGCTCGGTGACGATATCGTTGAGAGTCGGCACGCCTACGCCCACGGCAGCGGCGGCCTTTTCGGCGCCGATGGCGCGGACCTTGTCGCGCAGCGCCCCCAGCGAGCCGGCGCGCACGTCTGCGTCCGTGTAGGCGCACAGGCCCAGCAGCGCCTCCGCCGCGGCATAGGACTCCGGGTGGACGGCGGTGTTGTCCAGCACGTTCTTGCTCTCGCTCACGCGCAGAAAGCCGGCGCACTGCTCAAAGGCCTTGGGGCCCAGCTTGGGGACCTTCAGCAGGGCACGGCGGCTCTGGAAGGCGCCGTTGTCCTCACGGTAGCGGACGATGTTGGCGGCGGTGGCGGCGCTGAGCCCCGAGACGCGCCGCAGCAGCGACACCGAGGCCGTGTTCAGATCCACGCCCACGGCGTTGACGCAGTCCTCCACCACCGCGTCCAGCGCTTCGTCCAGGCGCTTTTCGGGCATGTCGTGCTGGTACTGGCCCACACCGATGGCCTTGGGTTCAATTTTCACCAGCTCTGCCAGCGGGTCCTGCAGGCGCCGGGCAATGGACACAGCCGAGCGCAGGTTCACGTCGTACTGGGGAAATTCCTCGGCCGCCAGCTTGCTGGCCGAGTACACCGAGGCCCCGGCCTCGGAGACGATCATATAGCTCAGATGGGCGCCGCGCTCGTTTTCGCGGCGGATGAGCTCCACGGCCATCTGCTCGGTCTCGCGGCTGGCGGTGCCGTTGCCGATGGCGATATGCTCCACCCCGTGGCGGCGCACCAGCGCGCCCAGCTTGTCGATGGCCTCGTTCTTCTGGCGCTCGCCGTAGGTGGGGTAGACCACCGCCGTGTCCAGCACGCGGCCCGTGGCGTCCACCACGGCCACCTTGCAGCCCATGCGGTAGCCCGGGTCCAGACCCATGGTGACCTTGCCCTTGACCGGACGCTGCATAAGCAGCGGCCGCAGGTTCAGGGCAAACTGGCCGATGGCGCCCTCGCAGGCCTTGTCGGTCAGCTCCGAGCGCAGCTCACGCTCCAGCGAGGGGAAGAGCAGACGGTCATAGGCGTCCAACGCCGCGTCGCGGATGAAGGCCATGGCCCGGCTGCCGGGGACCACCACCGCGCGGCGGACGGTCTGCATGGCCTGGTCATGGTCCAGGAGAAGACTGACCCGCAGAAACTTCTCCTTTTCGCCCCGGTTGATGGCCAGGATCTGGTGGCCCTGGAGGCGGGAGACGTTCTGGGTGAAATCGTAATAGAGCCGGTAGACCGAGTCCTCCTCGACGGCGGCCTCAGCGTGCAGCCGGCCGATGCGGCGGATCAGTGCGCGCAGCGAGGCGCGCAGGGACGCGTCGTCGGAGATACGCTCGGCAATGATGTCCGAGGCGCCCCGGAGGGCCTCCTCGGCTGTGGCGACGCCCTTGTCTTCGTTCACGTAGGCCGCGGCCTCGGCAAGAGGCTCGCCGCAGTCGCGGCCCTGGGCGAAGAGCAGGTCGGCCAGCGCTTCCAGACCCTTTTCCTGGGCGATGGTGGCGCGGGTGCGGCGCTTGGGCTTGTAGGGACGGTACAGATCCTCCAGCTCGGCCAGGGTGGCGGCGTCCTCGATGGAACGGCGCAGAGCCTCGTCCAGCTTGCCCTGGATCTCAATAGCGGCGAGAATGGTCTCGCGCCGCTCCTGCAGCGAGCGCAGATAGGCAAGACGCGTCTCCAGATTGCGCAGCACCGTATCATCCATGGCGCCGTGCAGCTCCTTGCGGTAGCGGGCGATGAAGGGGATGGTGTTGCCCTCGTCCAGCAGACGCACCACGTTTTCCACATATTCCGGCTTCTGCCCCAGCTCACTGGCCAGGGCCTGGATAAGATCGATCATAAGGCTTTCCTTCTTTTTGAGATTTGCCCGCACAGTATAGCACAGCTCTGCGCGCCGCGCCAGAGGAAAATGCTTTGACGGCGCTCCCGCTGCGGCGTATACTGTTGGGCGAGAGAGGTGGGAACAGCATGGCGGAGAGGATTCGGCAGCGGATGGTTTTCACGGGACTGGTGCAGGGCGTGGGCTTTCGGTATCTGGCGCGGCACGCGGCCGCGGCGGCCGGGGCCACCGGCTGGGTGCGCAACGAGCCGGACGGCTCGGTCACCATGGAGCTGCAGGGCACGCGCGAACAGATCGAGCGGGTGCTGGAGGGCGTGATGCGGGGCCGCTATGTGCGCGTGGAAACACTGGAGCGCACAGGCATTCCGCTCATAGACGACGAGCGGGGCTTTGTCACCCGGGACGAGCTGTGGTAATGTGACGAAAGCCGTTGAACACGGGTACATCCTGTGCTATGATGGAGACGGCTCCCGGTCCGGAGACGAGACGGGATGCACGAGGGGTATAAAGAGAGAGAATACCATGAAATTAAGTGAATTGAAGACCGGCCAGAGCGGCCGTGTCGAAAGCGTCGGGGGAGAGGGCGCGCTCCGCCAGCATTTCCTGGACATGGGTGTGATCCCCGGCGCGGAGCTGACGCTGGTGAAGCTGGCTCCCATGGGCGACCCCATGGAGCTGCGCATACACGGCTATGAGCTGACGCTGCGTCTGGCCGACGCCGAGAAGATCGGCGTGACGCCGCTGGAAGAGAAAAGCACCGTACAAAAAGAAAAAACCGCCCGCAAGAGCCTGTCCCACCCGGGACTGGGCGAGGAGGGCAAGTTCCACCCCAAGGGCACGGGCGAGCCGCTGCCGGAGGGCACGGTGCTGAGCTTCGCGCTGGTGGGCAACCAGAACTGCGGCAAAACCACCCTCTTCAACCAGTTGACCGGCGCCAACCAGCACGTGGGCAACTTCCCGGGCGTGACCGTGGACCGCAAGGACGGCGTGATCCGGGGCCACGCAGACACGCTCATCACCGACCTGCCGGGCATCTACTCCATGTCGCCCTATTCGGGCGAGGAGCTGGTCTCGCGCAGCTTCGTGCTGGAGCAGAAGCCCAAGGCCATCATCAACATTGTGGACGCCACGAACATCGAACGCAATCTGTATCTGACGATGCAGCTGCTGGAGATGAACGTGCCGATGGTGGTGGCGCTGAACATGATGGACGAGCTGACCGGCAACGGCGGCACCGTGGACGTGAACGCCATGGAGGCCATGCTGGGCGTGCCGGTGGTGCCCATTTCCGCCGCCAAGAACCAGGGCGTGGACGAGCTGGTGCGCCACGCGGTCCACATCGCCCGCTATCAGGAGCGGCCCCTGCGCCAGGACTTCTGCAGCGCCGACGACCACGGCGGGGCCGTGCACCGCGCGCTGCACGCCGTGCGCCATCTGATCGAGGACCATGCCGAGCGCGCAGGCCTGCCCGCCCGCTTCGCCGCCAGCAAGCTTATCGAGGGCGACCAGCTGATCGCCGAGCAGCTGGAGCTGGATCAGAACGAAAAGGAGATGCTGGAGCACATCGTGCTGCAGATGGAGACCGAGCGCGGGCTGGAACGGAGCGCCGCCATCGCGGACATGCGCTTTGAGTATATCTCACGCGTGTGCGACAGCTGCGTCATCAAGCCCCGCGAGAGCCGCGAGCATCTGCGCAGCCAGCGGCTGGACGCGGTGCTGACGGGCAAATACACCGCCATCCCCATGTTCATCCTCATCATGGGGCTGGTATTCTTCCTGACCTTCTTCCTGATCGGCCCCTATCTGCAGGAGCTGCTGGCAGGGGGGATCGACGCGCTGGCGTCGCTGGCCGCGAGGGCCATGGACGCGGGCGGCGTGAACGCCGCGGTGAAGAGTCTGGTGCTGGGCGGCATCTTCGAGGGCGTGGGCAGCGTGGTCAGCTTCCTGCCGCTGATCGTGACGCTGTTTCTGTTCCTGTCTCTGCTGGAGGACAGCGGCTATATCGCCCGCGTGGCCTTCTTCATGGACAAGCTGCTGCGTCGGATCGGCCTGTCCGGCCGCAGCATCGTGCCGATGCTCATCGGCTTCGGCTGCACGGTGCCGGCGGTCATGTCCACCCGCACGCTGCCCAGCGACCGGGACCGGCATATGACCATTCTGCTGACGCCCTTCATGTCCTGCACGGCCAAGCTGCCGATCTACAGCTTTTTCGTCGCCGCCTTCTTCCCGCGGCGCGGCTGGCTGATCATCACGGGGCTGTATCTGCTGGGCATCCTGACGGGCGTGCTGGTGGCGCTGCTGTACAAAAATACCCTGTTCAAGGGCGAGGCCGTCCCCTTTGTGATGGAGCTGCCCAACTACCGGCTGCCCAGCGTGCGCAACGTGGTGCAGCTGCTGTGGGAAAAGGCCAAGGACTTTTTGCAGCGGGCCTTCTCCGTCATCCTGATCGCCACCATCGTGGTCTGGTTCCTCAAGAGCTTTGACTTCCGCTTCAATCTGGTGGCCGACTCCCACGAGAGCATCCTGGCCGCCATCGCCGGGCTGCTGGTGCCGATCTTCCGCCCCGTGGGCCTGGGCGACTGGCGCATCGTCACCTCGCTTATCACCGGCTTTATGGCCAAGGAGAGCGTGGTGTCCGTCATGGAAATGCTCTTCTCCTCCGCCGAGGGCATCAGCTCGATGCTCTCCACGCTGACGGCCGCGTCGCTGCTGGTGTTCAGTCTGCTCTACACGCCCTGTGTGGCCGCCGTGGCCTCCATCAAGCGGGAGCTGGGCTCGCGCTGGGCGCTGTATGTGGTGCTGTGGCAGTGCGCCGTGGCCTGGGTGGCCGCCCTGGCGGTGCATCTGATCGGCATGGCGCTGGGATTGGGGTGAGGCGGCATGAATATCTGGGATATCCTGATCCTGCTGGCCGTGGCGGCGCTCGTTGCGCTGGCCATCCGCGCTATCCGGGGCGGTAAAGCGGGCGGCTGCCACGACTGCGGAAGCGCCGGCTGCTGCGCCGGGGGCTGCGAGCACTGCGGCAAGAGCTGCGGAGGCAAAACGAAACAGTAAAAAAAGGGATGCCCGTCGGGGCATCCCTTTCTGATTGACAGTTGCTTGCTTCCGGTTCAGTCCGGGTTTACGTGCACCATGATGTGCTTGACGCTGGGGAAGGCGCGCTCGATGCGGTCGTGGACCGACTCGGCGATGGCGTGGCTCTCACAGAGGGTCATACTGCCGTCCAGCCGGATCTCCAGATCCACATAGATGCGGCTGCCGAACTCCCGGGTGGTGAGGCTGTCGATGCCTCGCACGGCGCTCTCCTCCAGCACGCAGGCGGACAGACGCGCCTCGGTCTCGGCGTCGCAGGCCCGGTCCACCATCTTGCGCATGGCGTCGCGGAAAATGTCATAGGCGGCCTTGCAGATAAACAGGCAGATCACCAGACTGGCGATGGGCTCCATGACCGGCACGCCCAGCCGCGCTCCGGCGATGCCCACCAGCGCGCCGACGGAGGAGAGGGCGTCGCTGCGGTGATCCCAGGCGCTGGCCATCAGCGAGGCGGAGTTGAGCGCGCGGGCGTGGGCGCGGGTGTACCAGAACATGCCCTCCTTGGTGACCACGGACACCGCCGCCGCCACCAGCGCCAGCAGGCCGGGCACGGTCTGGGACGCGGCCCCCTCGCCGATGGTGCGGACGGCGCCCACGCCGATCATCAGACCCGTATAGGCCAGCACCACCGCCAGCACGATGGCGGCCACGCATTCGAAGCGCTCGTGGCCGTAGGGGTGCTCCCGGTCGGCCTCGCGCACCGAGAGCTTGACGCCCACGATGACGATGATGCTGCTCAGTACGTCCGAGGCGGAGTGCACCGCGTCGGAGATCATGGCCCCCGAGTGGGCCAGCACGCCCGCAAGCAGCTTGAAGAGCGACAGCACGGCGTTGAGCGCGATGCTGACAAGCGAGACGCGGGTGGCGGTTTTTTCAAAGGCGTCCGGAGAGGACGCGCGGACAGGCTGCGGCATAAAAACCTCCTTGCAAAACAAAAAACGGAAGCATACAATAAAAAAACACGGAGCAGCATTTCATCATACTGTCCCGTGGATAAGCACCACTGTTACTGTGTAACCCGGCACGGCGCATAACGCCGGCCTGATCAGTATATGTCCCCGCAGGGAACAGCGTTACTGTAGCAGAACAGCTGCGCGTTCGTCAAGTCAAACTCGAGGAAGAAGCCATGACAGATCAGACCCCAAACACGGCAGGAGAAAAAGCCGCGCTGAGCGTGCGCGCCTCCGAGCTGCTGGGCGCGGCGCTGATCCTGATCGGCATCCTGCTGCCGTCGTGGGGAAAAAGATCGCATAACCAAATCAAAACAGAAGAGAATAAAACTGCCGGCCGTGCGTGCGCACGGCCGGTTTTGTCATTTCTCCATTTCCAGGATCTTGCGGAACTGAGTCTCATACAGCTCGCGGTAGGTGCCGCCCTTTTCCAGCAGCTGCTCGTGGGTGCCCTGCTCGGTGATAACGCCGTCCTTGACCACAAGGATCCGGTCCGCCTTGAGGATGGTGGAGAGCCGGTGGGCGATGACGATGCTGGTCCGTCCCTCCATCAGCGCCTCCAGCGCCTCCTGAATGGCGTTTTCGGTGATGGAGTCCAGGGCCGAGGTGGCCTCGTCCAGAATGAGGATCTTCGGATCCTTCAGGATCACGCGGGCGATGGAGAGCCGCTGCTTCTCACCGCCGGAGAGCTTCAGACCCCGGTTGCCCACCACGGTCTCATAGCCGTCGGGCTGGTTGGCGATGAACTCCGAAAGGTTGGCGATATAGCAGGCCGCGTCCAGCTCCTCCTGGGTGGCGTCGGGCTTGGCGTAGAGGAGGTTGTCGCGTATCGTGCCGTTGAAGAGGTAGCTGTCCTGCGTGACCACGCCGATCTGGGAGCGCAGATAGGACAGATCAAAGTCCCGCACGTCCACGCCGGCAATGCTCACGCTGCCGCCCAGCACGTCGTAGAGCCGGGGGATCAGGTTCACCACCGTGGACTTGCCGGAGCCGGAGGGGCCGACGATGGCGTACATCTTCCCACCGGGGACGGTGAAGTCGATGTCGGTGAGCAGCGGCTTTTCCGGATCGTAGGAAAAGACCACGTGATCATAAACGATGTCCGCATCCGTCACGTCCGGCTTTGCGCCGTTTTCGGGGGACTGGATGGGATTGGGCATGTCAAAATAGGCAAAGATGCGGGTGAAGAGGGCGAGAGAGCGGGTAAAGTCCACATGGATGTTCAGAAGGCTCTCCACAGGGCGGTAGAGCCGGTTGATCAGCGAAACGGTGGCCGTGATCGTACCGACGGTCAGCGCGCTGTCGGTGTGGGAGATGATGAGATAACCGCCGGCAAAGTAGATCAGCAGCGGACCCAGCTGGGTGAACATGCCCATGACCACCCGGAACCAGCGGCCGCTGTTCTGCTCGCGCAGGGACAGCCGCGTGACCTCGTCGTTGACGGCCACAAAGCGGTCGTACTCCTGCTGCTCGCGGGTGAAGAGCTTGACCAGCAGCGAGCCGGAGACGGACAGCGTCTCGTTGATGAGCTGGTTCATCTCGTCCTGCTTGGCCTGGGAATCGGTCAGCAGCTGATAGCGGCGCTTGCCCACGCTCTTGGTGGGCAGGATCAGCAGCGGGATCACCACAATGCCCACGATGGCCAGCTGCCAGCTCATGGTGAAGAGAGCCACCAGCGTCGTCACCACCGTGGCGATGTTGGACACGATGCTCGACAGGGTGCCGGAGATCACGCTGCTGACACCGGAAATATCGGTGTTCATGCGGGTGATGATGTCGCCCTGCTTCTCGGAGGTGAAAAAGGCGTGGGGCATGTGCTGGAGATGGTCGTACATCTGGTTCTTCATGTCGAAGATGATGCGCTGGGAGATCCAGGCGTTGATGTAGCTCTCCAGCACGGAGATGACCTGGGAGGCCGTCAGGGTGATAAAGGCGGTGATGAGCAGCTGCACCAGCAGGCGCATGTTCTTGCCCACCAGGGCCTCGTCCACGATGCGGCCGGTGATGATGCTGGGCAGCAGCCCCACCACGGCCGAGAGCAGGATCGTGATGAACACCAGCAGAAACTGCGGCCAGTAGGGCGTGAGATATGACAGAATCCGGCGCAGCAGCGCGCCGTTGACCTGGGGCAGGTTCTTCTTTTCCTCGTCGGTCAGAAAACCCCTCGGCCCCATTCCGCGACCCGGTCCGGGCATGGCGGATCCCTCCTTCTTTTTCTCTTTAAATCGATACTATTGTATGGAAAAATGCTTCCGCCGTCAATCTTTTTTCTCAAAGGTGATGGCGAGGCGCTTTTTTACAAAACCCTCTTCCCCGCCGGGCGGGCTCTGTGGTACAATAAAGTCCTGCGTTAGGGTGAGCGGCAGAGGAGGGAAGCGCAAAGATGAGAAAAACCGAAAAGCGGATCGTGGAAGCGCTGGCCCTGCTGTGCCTGCTGGCCTGCGGAGGCTTTGTGTTCGCCGCCCGGCTGGGCGGACTGGCCGACGGAAAGAAACCGGAGAGCGAAGTCGCCGTCGTCAGCGCCCCGGCGGAGACGCCGGCAAGCGCCGAAACGCCGGAGATCGAGAGCACCCCCTGCCCGCACGCGCTGTTTGTAAACGGCGTTTGCGCGGACTGCGGCTTCGTCTGCGAACACGACTGGCGGGAGGGCGTCTGCACCGTCTGCGGCGAGGCGTGCCGCCACGAGATGCACGACGAGGAGAGCCTTGTTTGTCTGCGCTGCGGCGAAAAGGTGCCGCATCGCTTCGTCGAGCTGGGCTGTACGCGCTGCGGCCGGGAAGTGGAGCTGTCCACCGAGGCGATCCCCGAGCGGTATTTCACCCCCTGCCCGGAAAAGGGAAGCGTGGTGCAGCTGGATCTGCGGGACTGGCTCAGCGACGACATCGGTGGTGGACGGTCTGTTCCGGCGCTGCTGTACCTGCCCTACGGCTATGAGCAGAGCGGGGAAAGGGTCAACGTGATCGTCACGCTGCACGGCGCCGCCAGCGACGAGCATGGCATGATGGACGAGATCTACGCCATCTCCGGCAACGTGTTCTGCTACCGCGATCTGTACGACTGGGCCATCTATGAGGGCCGCGCCGAGCCCTTTGCGCTTCTGACCTTCAGCACCTACGCCCTGACGGCGGAGAGTCTGTGGACCAAAGGGGCGGCGGACGAAATGTCCCGCGCGCTGCGGGAGGGGATATTGCCGGGACTGGTGAAGAGCTGCCGCAGCTACGCCGCCTCGCCGGAATTGGCGGACATTGCCGATGCGCGCGGCCACTTCGGCGTGATCGGCGTGTCGGACGGCTCACTCTACGCGCTGTGGGCGGCCCTGGCGGACAACCTGGATCTGTTCGGCAGCTATACCTGCCTGTCGGCCAACTTCCCGGAGACCACCGAGCGGGCGCTGCGCACCCTCAACGACCCGGCGACGGAGGGCTATCCCATCGCCTGCTTCTATACCGGCGCGGGACTGAAGGATTTTCAGCACGACAACACCGAGACGCGCTTTTACGAGCTCCTGCGTGGCTGCTCGCGCCTGAAGGAAAACGTCAACGCCTTTCACATCGACGTGACGGGCTATCACAACTGGGTCACCTGGGGCTTGGAACTCGTCAACTGTCTGCAGCTGATGTTCCAGGATTTCCCCGAAACGGCATGACATAAAGACAAATCCATCACGATCGTCGGATATTATCATAAAGGAGACTGAAAACATGAGCATTCACGAAGAACTGGTTTTGCAGGACTGCCCCTTCTGCGGCGGCGCGGGGCTGCTGGAGGAGGAAAACGGCTGGTGCTGGTATGTCATGTGCATGGACTGCGGCGCCCAGACCGCCCATTTTGAGTATAAGACCCCGGCCGACCGCCTGGCCGCGGCCGCCCAGGCCGCGCAGATCTGGAACATCGGCAAGGTCGTGCGCGCGGACCTCAGCGAGTGAGGCCGACCATGGGCATCACAAGACTGGCTCTGAGCCTGGCCGCGCCGGCACCCCGGATCGAGGACTTTGACCGCTTCCTGTTTGTCGGCCCCCACCCGGACGACATCGAGATCGGCGCGGGCGCCACGGCCTGCAAGCTGGCCAGGCAGGGCAAGAAGGTCAGCTTTCTCATCTGTCTGGACGGCCGCTACGGGCTCGACTATGCGCCGCCGGGCACCACCAGCGAGCAGCTTGTCGAGATCCGCAAGGCCGAGGCCATCGCCTCGGCCCATGCGCTGGGCGTGGAGGACGTGCACTTCCTGGGCCTGTGCGACGGCGGCTTCTATGAGGAAGAGGAGCTGCGGCGCGGCATCGCCGCCGTGATCGGGCAGACCCGGCCCCAGATCGTCTTCGCCCCGGACCCGGATGTGGACAGCGAGTGCCACACCGACCACCGCGCCGTGGGCGAGGCCGTGCGGCGTCTGGCCTTTTTCGCCCCCTTTGACGAGATCATGGCGCGTCTGGGAGCCGAAAGCGCCCCGGTGGACGCCGTCGCCTTTTACATGACCGCCCGCCCCAACCGCTATGTGGAGACACGCGCTTATCTGCAGCGGCAGACCGACGCGCTCTTCTCCTGCCATAAGAGCCAGTTCCCCGCCGGCAGCGAGGCGGAAAAGAGCATCAGACTGTATCTGAAGCTGCGCGCGGTCGATTTCGGCCTGCGTCGTCTCTGCGGCCGCGCGGAGGGCTTTCGCGTGCTGGGCCGGACGCAGATGCACTGTCTGAGCGAGGCGGGCCTCTAAAAAATTTCACATGCGTATTGATGCCGCGGCCCATACATGCTATACTTTCTATCGGAAACCCATCATTATGAAAAAGAGGTAATATCATGACGAAAAAAGTCTTGTCCCTGCTTCTGGCACTGTTGATGGTCTGCTCGCTGGCGAGCGGCATGGCCTTTGCCGACGACGCCGAGAATACGCGCAGCACAGACATCGTGATCCTCTTCACCAGCGACGTCCACTGCGGCATAGACCAGGGCTTCGGCTACGCCGGGCTCGCGGCGGTGCGCGATTATCTGGTCGCCCAGGGCAACGCGGTCATCCTGGTGGACGACGGCGACAGCATCCAGGGCGAGCCCATCGGCACCATGACCAAGGGCGAAGCCCTTATCGATCTGATGAACACCGTCGGCTACAGCGTGGCCATCCCCGGCAACCATGAGTTTGACTACGGCATGGATCAGTTCCTTGCCCTGGCAGAAAAAGCCAAGTTCGACTACATCAGCTGCAACTTCAACCACAACGGAGAGAGCGTGTTCCAGCCCTACGTCATCCGTGAGCTGGACGGCGCCAAGGTCGCCTTTGTCGGCGTCACCACGCCCAAGACCCTGACCTCCTCCACGCCCCGCTACTTCCAGGACGAGGAGGGCAACTTCGTCTACGGCTTCCTGCAGGATGAGACCGGCGAGGCCGTGTACAACGCCGTGCAGTCCGCCGTTGACGCCGCCCGCGAGGAGGGCGCCGACTATGTGGTCGTGATGGGCCACATGGGCGACGAGGAGGAGTGCCACCCCTGGACCTACGCCGACATCATCTCCAACACCACCGGCATCGACGTGTTCCTTGACGGCCACAGCCATGACACCGAGCAGGTGACCATGAAGAACAAGGACGGCGACGAGGTGCTGCGCAGCGCCTGCGGCACCAAGCTTGCCTGCATCGGCTACTGCCGCATCGGCGCCGACGGCGAGATCAGCACCGGCCTGTACACCTGGAACAACAGCGTTCCCGCCCCCGCGCTGCTGGGTCTGAACAACAAGACCTCCGCCGCGGTGGAGAAGGCCGCCGGCTCGCTGGAGAAGAAGCTGCAGGAGACCGTCGCCACCTCCCAGGTGCTGCTGACCATCAACGATCCCGAGGCCGTTGACTCCAACGGCAAGCCCATCCGCATGGTCCGCCGCGCCGAGACCAACCTGGGCGACCTGTGCGCCGACGCCTACCGCGCCCAGTCCGGCGCCGACATCGCCTTTGTCAACGGCGGCGGCATCCGCGTCAACATCAACGCGGGCAAGATTACCCTCAACGATATCCTCAAGGTCCATCCCTTCGGCAACGCCATGTGCGTGATCGAGGTCACCGGCCAGCAGATCCTGGACGCGCTGGAGTGGGGCTCCCGCGCGGTGCCCGGCGAGACCGGCGGCTTCCTGCAGGTCTCCGGCCTGAGCTATGAGATCCACAGCTACATCGAGAGCAGCTGCACCTCCGACGAAAACGGCATGTTCACCGGCGTCGCCGGCGAGCGCCGCGTCCAGAATGTGCTGGTGGACGGCAAGCCCATCTACACCCTGGCCAGCCACAATTACATGCTGCTCAACAACGGCGACGGCTACACCATGTTCGACGGCGCGCCGCTGCTGCAGGACAGCGTGAAGCTGGACAACCAGGTCCTGATCGACTATATCACCGAGGATCTGGAAGGCGTGATCGGACCGGAGTATGAGGATCTCGCCGGCGAGGGCCGCATCGTCATCATCGACGAAAAGCCCTGAAAAGCCTGAAATAACAGCAAAACAGCGCACCCGGCCATCGGCCGGGTGCGCATTTTGTATGTGTTTTGCTCGATTACAGCTGATTGCGGTAATACTTGAAGGCGGTGGGGATGGAGTACGATTCCCGGATGGCGTCCGCCGTTTCCCAGACATAGCCGGGAAGAGGCCGGGGCAAAAGAACAAGATAGCCGGTCATGTGCCATTCCACATGGGAGAAGATGTGCTTTGCCGATCCGCTGGCTGTGATCGACAGCGCCTCGGGGAAGAGCTCGGCCAGATCGTCGGCGGAGCGCACACCGTCCAGCGAGGGAAATTCCCACAGACCCGCCAGCAGGCCCTTTTCCTCCCGGCGGCGGATGGCGTACTGGTGATCGCTGCACAGCAGCAGGACCGTGCGCTCTTCGATGCGCCGGGCCTTCGGCGCGCTTCTGACCGGATAGCGCGACGGCTCGCCCTCCTGCCGGGCCAGGCACAGAGAAGCCACCGGGCAGCGCTCGCACAGGGGTTCGGTATTGGGCAGACAGACCGTCTCGCCCAGCTCCATCAGCCCTTCCGTGGTCAACGCGGCGCGCTCGCCGGAGGGATAGGCCGCGCGCAGCGTCTCCGATGCCGCCTTGCGGCACGTTGCCGTCCACCGCGGGCTCGGGCAGGTGAAAGGCCAGCGAGGCGATGGCCCCGGCGGTATAGTCCCCGATGCCGGGCAGAGCGCGCAGCGCGGCGGCCGAGGCGGGCAGCGCGCCGCCGTATTGCTCCATGAGCTGGACCGCGGCCTTTTTCAGATTGCGGGCGCGGCTGTAATAGCCCAGCCCCTCCCAGAGCTTCATCAGCCTGTCATCGTCCACCGCCGCCAGCGCGGCCACGTCCGGCAGCTGGGCAAGAAAGCGCTCGTAATAGGGAATGACGGCCTCGATGCGCGTCTGCTGGAGCATGATCTCCGAAATCCAGACGTGATAGGGCGTGGGAGAGCGGCGCCAGGGCAGGTCGCGCCGGTTGAGCTCGTACCAGTCCGCCAGACGGGGCAGAGAGAGGGCGATGCGTTCCTGATCGGTCATGGGGACCTCCAAATGACAAGTGTGGAAACAGTATAGCATGTTGCATTTTCTGTGGCAAGGGCGGAGAAACTTTGGTATAATGCGGCTTGGGAGATGATACCTTTGAAATACGACCACCGCTTTGAACTGCAGCAGGCGACGCCGTCCATGCGGCTGTACCGCGCCGACGGCGTGAGCGCGCGTCTGGACTTCTTTTCGCATATGCTGCGCGTGGCGATCATACACGAAGGCGAGCCGGTGCTGCCCACCTGGAGCGTCTGCCCCGGCGAGGCGGACTGCCCCCGGGAGGGGCGGGACAAGCTGTCCACAGCCGGCTTCGAGTGCCAAAGCCCGAACGTGGAGGAGGACGGCGAGACGCTGCGCTTTTCTCTGGACGGCGTGAGCTTTGTCGTAGAGAAGAAGAATTTCCGCATCACGGCGGAAGAAAACGGAACGCCGCTCTATGCCGACCGGGAGGGACTGGCCTATAATTTCGAAGGCGAGCTGGGAGACGGCGCGATCCACTATACCCGCCGCTTTGAGGGCCAGCGGATCTTCGGTCTGGGCGACAAGGGCGGGACGGTGAACAAGGCCGGACGCAGCTTTGCCATAGCCGCCACGGACTCCATGGGTTTTCATGCCGCCTTCTCCGATCCGCTCTACAAGCAGATACCCTTTTATATCTGCGAGCACGACGGCCTGTCCTACGGCGTATTTTACGATACCCTGTCCAACGGCCGGATGGATTTCGGCGTGGAGCACGACAACTACTTCGAGCCCTTTTCCTCCGCCCGCTTTGAGGAGAAGAATCTGGTGTTCTATCTGATCCTCGGCTCCACGGCCCGGATCGTGCGGCGGTTCTCGTGGCTGTGCGGCGAGATCGCGCCGGTGCCGGACTGGGCCTTTCGCTACTGCGGCAGCACGATGGAGTACACCGACGCGCCGGATGCGGACGCGCGTCTCCGGCGATTCGCCCACAGGTGCCGGGAGGAGGGCATCCGCGCCGGGGGCTTTTACCTGTCCAGCGGCTATACGCAGATCGGCGAGCGCCGCTGCGTCTTTCACTGGAATACCGACAAGATCCCCTCACCGGAGGCGCTGGCGGCGTATTTCCGCGCCGAAGGCATGGAGCTGATCGCCAACGTCAAGCCCGCCTTTCTGACCGAGCATCCGCTGTATGAGACCATCGCCTCTCAGGGCTGGTTTTTGCACTACGCCGACGGCAGCCCCGCCCGCTTTCCCTTCTGGGGCGGGATGGCCAGCTATCTGGACTTCACCAACCCCGGCGCCTATGAATTCTGGAAGGGCTGTGTGCGCACGCAGCTGGCGGAAAAGGGCTATGAAAGCATCTGGAACGACAACAACGAATACGACGTGCCGGACGCGGACGTGTGGGCCTGCGGCTTCGGCCATCCCTTCCGGGCAAGGCTCGCCCGACCGCTGCAGTCCTATCTGATGGCCCGCGCCAGCCGCGAGGCCGTGATCGAGCTGATGGGCGGGGACTACGTGCCCTTCAACGTCTCCCGCTGCGCCATGGCCGGGACCCAGCGCGTCGCCACCACCTGGACCGGCGATAATCTGACGGCCTTCGACGAGCTGCGCTATAACCACCGCCAGGCCATGACCATGGCGCTGACGGGCTTTGTGTTCTTCGGCCCCGACATCGGCGGCTTCTCCGGCCCGCAGCCGGACGAGGAGCTGTTTCTGCGCTGGCTGCAGCTGGGTGTGTTCCAGCCGCGCTTTGTGCTGCACTCCTGGAAGCCGGGGGAAAAGAGCACGATGCCCTGGCTCTATCCGGCAAAGATGGACGCCGTGCGGCGCATCTTCGCCCTGCGAGAGCGGATGCTGGGCTATCTGGCCGCGGAGGAGGAGCGGGCCAGGACACGCCACGAGCCGCTGATCTACCCCGTCTTCCTGCGCCAGAGCGACTATGACTGCGAAGCCGACGCGTTCTTCTGCGGCGATCATCTGCTGGCCTGCCCGGTGCTGGATCGAGGGGCGGAGGCGGTCACGCTGACGCTGCCGGACTGCGTTTCCCGCTGGTATCTGCGCGGCGGAGGCGAGCCCCTGGAGGGCGGCAGCTGTCTGACGGTGCCGTGTCGGGCAGAGGACGAGCCGGTCTGGTTCAGCGATGAGCCGGGGCTGCTGTAAAAGAGAATACAGACAAAATATGCCCCCGGCTGCTGGCCGGGGGCTGTTTCATATCCGATCGAATCTCAGCTTACCAGTCGTTTTCCTCATAGATCCGGCGGAGGCGTTCGATCTCGGCCTCCGGCAGGCCGGGCTGGAGGAGGTTGTTGCCCTCGCGGTAGCAGGCCTCAAAATAGGGGATGATCGACACGTCCACGTTCTCCTGCCGCAGATCGACGCGGGCGAAGAGACCGTTGTCCAGCTCGAAAATGGCGTGGTCGCGGTAATAGCCCACATAGGAGACGATAGCCGGCTTGCGGTAGGGCTCTTCGCTGAGGGTCAAGAGCTCCGGCGTATCCGCGACGAAGAGCACGTCCAGCGCGCTGGCCTCGGCCTCCCGCAGGGCGATCTTCACCGCCTCGTGCTGCGGGAAGCGGTAATACATGGCGCTGAGAAAGGGCATGGCGATACTCTCGCAGCCCGATTGGCGGGCCAGAGAAAATACGCTTTCATAGCAGCGGTGGAGGATCAGAAGCTCATTGGCCTTGCCCGTGAGCCACACCGGCGAGGCCGTCATGATCAGGCGGGAGAAGGGCAGCGAGCAGGGGTCGGCCAGACAGGCGCTGCCCACCGGGAGAAACAGGCGCCGCTTTGCCAGCGCCGCGCGCAGCGCCTCGCCCCCGGCCGCGGCGATCTGGCGGCAGACAGGGGTGTCGCTGAGGTTCAGCGCCATCTCCACGCTGACGCATACGGCGTCGGTGCGGGCGCTGAGGATGCTGTCGTTTGTGACACGATAGGACATAAGAGCCTCTCCCGTTGCGTTTTTCCTATTGTATCGCATTTTACCGGCCTCTGGCAAGAGTTTTGGTTGGCAAGACGGGACAAATATGATAAGATGTTTTTAATTTATCCCCGGAGGCGAGGCGCGTGAAGGACTATCCGATCCTGAAAAGCAAGCTGTTTTTATATCTGACCGAGTTTTTCGCCGGCGTGTCGGTCATGGCTGTTGAGCTGGGGGCCAGCCGTCTGCTGGCGCCGTATTTCAGCTCCTCCCAGATCGTCTGGACGATCATCATCGGCACGATCATGATCGCCATGGCGCTGGGCAACCTGTACGGCGGGCGTGCGGCGGACAAAAATCCCGATCCGGCGCTGCTGTACCGCCGCATCCTGATCGCGGCGGTGTGGATCGCGGCGATCCCGGTGCTGGGCAAGTATGTGATCATGGGCGTGACGGGGCTTCTGATCTTCACGGTCAGCACCAACTTCCTGGTGATCGCGGCCTTTGTCTCGTGCATGGTGATCTTCGTCTATCCGCTGTTCCTGCTGGGCACGGTGACGCCCTCGCTGGTAAAGGCCACGGTGGAGTCGCTGGACGACAGCGGCCGCACGGTGGGCAGACTCGGCGCCTGCAACACCATCGGCAGCATTCTGGGCACCTTCCTGCCCACCTTCGTGACCATCCCCGCCGTGGGGACCGCCGTCACCTTCCTCATTTTCTCCGGCATCCTGCTGGCCATCGCCCTGGCCTTCTTCCTAAGCGCGAAAAAGGGTCTGCGGACGGTGATCCTCTGCACGATCCTGTTCCTGCTGTGCCTGCTGTTCGGGCGCAGCACCGCCTTCGCCTTCTGGGAAGAGGATCTGACCTATGAGGGCGAGTCGGTTTACAACTACCTCCAGGTCAAGGAGGACCGGCGCAGCGTCGTGCTGAGCACCAACGTGCTCTTCGGCGTGCAGTCGGTCATGATGAAGGAGGGCGACCTGACGGGCATGTACTACGATTACGCCCTGGCCGCTCCGGTCATGTGCGAAAAAGAGGCGCCCCGGGTGCTGGTGCTGGGCAACGGGACCGGCACCTACGCCAAGCAGTGTCTGGACTACTTCCACGGCGCGTCGGTGGAGGGCGTGGAGATCGACGGCAAGATCACGGCCCTGGCCCACGCTTATTTCGAGCTGCCCGAGGCCGTCACCGTCACGGAATACGACGGTCGGGCCTTTCTCCAGGCCGTGGACAGCCAATATGACGTGATCCTGGTGGACGCCTATCAGGATATCACGATCCCCTTTCAGATGTCCTCGGTGGAGTTCTTCACCATGGTGCGCGACCATCTTGCCGACGGCGGCGTCATGGCCGTGAACATGAACATGCACTCTGACGGCGAGGGCTCCATCAACCAGTCGCTGTGCGACACCATCGCCGCGGTCTTTCCCTATGTGGCCACGGTGGATGTGGTCGGAAACACCAACAGAGAGCTGTTCGCCTGCCTGGACGAGGCTCCGGCGGCGCGGCTGGAGCGGGGGCTGCGGCGGCTGCAGCCGGGCGCGCTGCGTACGATGATGGAAAAGGTGAGCGCGAATCTGACGGAGGTCCGCGGCGGCAGCCATATCCTGACCGACGACCGGGCCCCGGTGGAGGTGCTGGGCATGCAGGCCATCGACGCGCTGATCGCAGACGAGCTGGTCTGGGTGCGGCAGATTTACGAGCGCGAGGGACTCGGCGGCCTGCTGGAGAGCTTCGCCTGAAAAAACAAACGATCCTGTGAAGCCTTCACAGGATCGTTTTTCTTTTCCGGTCTTTTCCCGCCGGTCAGGAGAACAGGTGCTTTTCGATGACGGCGGCAAAGGCCTCCAGACCGGCCCGGTCATCCTCGGAAAAGCGGTTCAGGACCGGACTGTCGATGTCCAGCACCGCGACGACCTCGCCGAAGCGGTGCAGCGGGACGACGATCTCGGACCGGGACGCGCCGTCGCAGGCGATGTGGCCGGGAAAGGCGTGCACGTCCGGCACCAGCTGCGTCTCGTCCTTTTCCGCCGCTGTGCCGCAGACGCCCTTTCCCCAGGGGATCTCGATGCAGGCTACGCGTCCCTGGAAGGGCCCGAGCACCAGCACGTCGCCCTCGCGCAGGTAGAAGCCCGCCCAGTTGAGCCTGTCGAGCGTCTGATAGAGCAGCGCCGAGAGATTGGACAGGTTTGCCACCGGATGGCTCACCCCGGCGATCAGACTCTCGGCCTCGGCGCACAGGAGCGTGTAATTGACCTTTTCCATTGTCTCATCCCCTTTTTTAAACATCATATCCCATATGGACGCGCTTGTCAAATTCCCGTCTTGTGCGCGGAGGCGCGGTGTGATACGATAGAAACGACAACAGCTTGACAGGAGGCGAGGCGTATGAAAAAGCAATCCGAGAGCGCGCTGCCGCTGGGCATGTGTCTGGGACTGGCGATCGGTACCGCGATCGGCGCGGCGACGCACAACATGGGCCTGTGGATGCCGCTGGGGCTGGCAATAGGCTCCTGCCTGGCCCTGGCGTTGACCCCGGCGCTGTCCCGCCGGAAGAAGGACGAGGACGACAGAAAGACCGGCAGCTCTCCCGCACAGAAGGACGACACATGAAAAAAGGCTGTGAAAGAACGCTTTCACAGCTTTTTTTTATCAATCCTTTTTCAGCGGCAGCCACCAGGTAAAGCCGAAGGCCAGACAGTTGACGAGCCAAGCCGCCGTGCCAACGCCTTTTTCGCTGGCGACCTTGCGCCCGATGGTCAGCGTCTCGACAAGGTGCGTCGCAAAGAGCGCGATCAGCGGGATCGGCTTCTTTTTTGCCGCCAGCGCCGCAAACACGGCGTAGAGCACGACGCAGATCGGCTTGCCGAACTGCCGCGTCAGTTTCAGAAACATGTACAGCGCTCCTTTCCTCAGCGCAGGAAGCCGTTGATGATCTGCTCCTCGGCCTCCGCCTCGGTGAGACCCAGGGTCATGAGCTTGGTCAGCTGGTCGCCGGCGATCTTGCCGATGGCGGCCTCGTGCACCAGCATGGCGTCCACGTCGTTGGCCTCCAGCGAGGGAATGGCCAGGATGTGGCCCCGGTCCATGATGATGGAGTCGCACTCGGTATGGCCGCTGCAGGGGGCGTTGCCGGTGATGCGGGCATTGAAGGTCTGGGAAGAGTCGTCGCGCGCCACGCTGCGGGACACCACGTCCGCCGTCGAACCGGCGCCGTTGAGGTTGACCTGGTAGCTGCTGACGGCGTTCTGGCTGCCGTGGGTCATCAGACGCTCCTTTACCACCAGCTTCGCGCCGCTCTTGAGCTCGGCCACCGTGGTGCGCTCGGTGGAGTCCACGCCCTTGATCTGCTCCATCTCCATTTCCATGGAGCTGTCCTCTTCCATATAGCACTCGGTGACGGGATTCAAAATGCGCTGGCCCTTGCCGTCGCCGGAACCGTAGTGCTTTTCCACATATTTCACTTTGGCGCCGCGGCCCACGAAAAAGCGGTGCACGCCGTCGTGCTCGCTGTCCTGGCCGCCGCAGTTGTCGATGCCGCAGCCCGCCACGATCACCACGTCGGCGTCCTCGCCGATGTAGAAGTCGTTGTACACCGTCTCCTTGATGCCGCTCTCGCTGATCACCACGGGGATGTGGACGCTTTCATTTTTGGTGCCGGGCTTGATGTGAATGTCGATGCCGCTGCCGTTTTCCTTGGACACGATGTCGATGTTGGCGGTAGTGTTGCGGCCGGCCAGCTGGCTGTTGGCGCGGAAGTTGTAGGCCCCCGCGGGTACGCTGTGGAGATCGGCGATCTCCGAAATCAGTCTTTTCTGAATGGCGTCAAGCTTTACCATTGGTCGAGCCCCTCCTTACTGCAGCTTTTCGCAGACGCTGACCGGCGCGGTCTTGCCGATCAGCTCCGGCAGGATATCCTCCGGGCAACCCCGCTGGGTGATACGACCGTCGGAGAGAACCACGATCTCGTCGGCGATCTGGAGGATGCGCTCCTGGTGGGAGATGATGACGATGGAGCTGTCCGCGATCTGCTCGCGCATGGATTCGAAGATCCGGATCAGGTTCTGGAAGCTCCACAGGTCGATGCCGGCCTCGGGCTCGTCAAAGACGCTGAGCTTGGTCTTGCGGGCCAGGAGCGTGGCGATCTCGATACGCTTGAGCTCGCCGCCGGAGAGGGAGGAGTTGATCTCGCGGTCGATATAATCCCGGGCGCAGAGACCGACCTCGCTCAGATACTCGCAGGCGGCGCTCAGCGACAGGTTTTTGCCCGCGGCCAGACGCAGCAGATCCTGCACGCGGATGCCCTTGAAGCGCACCGGCTGCTGGAAGGCAAAGCTGATGCCGCGTTTCGCGCGCTCGGTGATATCCAGGGCGGTGATATCCTCGCCGTACAGGAGAATGCTGCCGGAAATGGGCTTCTCAATGCCCATGATCAGCCGGGCCAGCGTGGACTTGCCGCTGCCGTTGGGGCCGGTGATGACCACAAATTTGCCGTTTTCAATGGTCAGAGACAGGTCGTGGATGATCTCTTTTTCCCGATCGTCTTCGCTGACGGCGAAGCTCAGGTTTTTTATCTCAAGCATGCTGTGACTCCTTTGTGTTTTCTTCTCGAACTTCTCTATTTTATGCTAAATGACGCTTGTTTGCAATAGACGGGAAAAAGAAAATTGGCAAAAGCAGGATATCGGGCAGCGCTCACAAAATCACTCTGTCGGGCGCTGCCGCGATTTGTGCGGACCGTGGATGGCGCGCTAAAACATCAGAAGCAGCGCGTCGTACATGCTGGCCGTCCAGGTCAGGAAGTTGTGGCCCTCGTCGATCTCAATCAGACGGGCGTTGTCACCGTCGCGCAGGGTGTCCACGGAGGAACACAGCACGCCGTAGTCATAGCGATGGGCGCGGACATAGACAGGCTCGTCCTGCAGACCCACGGTGGCGATATAGCTGACAAAGCCCAGACCCTCCTGGGCGTAGGCGCGCAGGAAGCGCAGAATGTTGACAGAGTAGCCGTTGGAAAAGCAGCAAAAGTTGGCCGCCACATCCAGACACCGGGCCATGGCCACGTCGTAGGTGTAGATGGAGCCGCGGCTCAGCCCGCCGATGGCGATATGCTCGCGGGCGTCGCGGATGGACTCGATGCTCCCGTCGGCCATGTAGGTGGCGTAGTGGGACGCCAGATACGGCAGAAGCGTCTCCTCAATCAGTTTTTCCCCGTAGAAGCTGTTCTGCATATAGCGATTGTCGATGCCCACCACCAGGAAGGGGTCGCACAAATGCTCCTCCACCACGGCGTCATAGACCGTGCGCAGACACACGTCGCCCCGCTCGGTGCGCTCAAGAACATCGGTCCAGTCGTCACAGCTGCCGCCGTCGCCGTGCATCATGATCAGCAGATTATAGCGCCCTTCCGGGTCATAGTCCCAGGGGAGGTACACGGCGATGTCCAGCTGCAGCGAGTCCGGCAGCGTCAGCGTCTCGCGCAGGCAGCGGCCCCGGTGGGCGCTGTCGGCATAATACCGCTCCGGCAGCCGGGCGGTGTACAGCACGGCCGAAGAGCCGCAGACATCGCAGACGCCGTCCATGCCGAAGTGATGGTTGAACTGCTTGCCGCAGAGCGGGCAGGCGGCGGTGAGAGGATCGTGGGTCTCGTGGGGGCAGAGATAGCCGCAGGCAAGGCAGCGGTGGGCCTCGTCAAAGCCCGCGTCATGGGCGCAGCTCTCCCCGCAGAGGGTGCAGCGGAAGCTGTCCGCGTCAAAGACGTGCACATGGGGCGTGGGGGAGGGCGTCGGCGCTTCAGGGGCCGGGACCGCCGGAGCAGGCTTCCCCAGGGCGGTGCGCGCCGCCACCACGCCCAGGGCGCCGAGCACCAGCAGCGCGGCCAGCAGGGACAGCAGCAGCGAGTCCCGTGAGCGTTTCTTCATGTCTTCCTCCCAAGCTCAGAGCCGGCAGAGCCCCCAGAGCGCGGCGCAGACCGCCAGCGCGCCAAGCACCATGGCGGCAAAGGCTATGGGCCATTTGCCGTCCTTGTTATAGCCGTAAAAGTCCTCCCACCGGCCCTTTTCCGGCCCGAGCACCACCTTGTAAAGGTAGAACGAGCCATAGAGGATCACCGGCAGCACGCCCAGCAGGGATGCGGAAAAGGACAGGGGATAGAAGCGCTCGGCAAAGCAGAAGCTGACGATGGCCAGCAGCGGCCCAAGCAGGTGCAGATACAGATCCCGGCCCGAGAGCAGCGCCTTGTAGCCCACGTTGGGGCCAAGGAAGAACAGTACCGTGAGCAGGGTCACGGTCACGGCGGCGGTGCCGATATACTTCATCAGCCACACGCCGTGGCTCACGCCGCCCAGCAGGATGCCGACGGCAGTCAGCAGCGCCGCGAGAGCGCAGAAGAGGTTGGACAGCAGCGTGAAAAAGCGCAGCGCGCCCAGACCCTGACGGACGCTCCAGCCGCCCTCCGGCGTGCGGAAGCAGCCCACATAGGCCCAGACGGTGACGGCAAAGAGAATAAAATTCAAAACAAAGACCAGCATGGCGACCATCCTTTCTTCCATACCGACAGTATACAACAGCTTTTTTGCCCGATCAAGTCATGGGTCGGCAACGGAACAGACATACAAAAGCGCCGCTGATTTCTCAGCGGCGCTGTGTGGTTTCAGGCAAACAGGCAAGATCGTCTCTCAGAGCTTTTCCGAAGCGTAGCGGCGGATGGCGGCAAAGCTCTCCACACTCAGATCGTGCTCGATCTTGCAGGCGTCCTCGCGGGCGGTATCGGGGTCGACACCCAGAGAGATCAGAAGCTGGCTGAGCAGCTTGTGGCGCTCGTACATACGCTGGGCGACCTCCAGACCCGGCTCCAGCAGGGAGATCATGCCGGAGGCATCCATGGCAATATATCCGTTTTCCCGCAGACGCTTGGTGGCATAACTGACGCTGGGCTTGGTAACGCCGAGCTTCTCCGCCACGTCGATCGAACGGATATAGCCGCGCTCCTCCTTGAGCATCAGCATAGCCTCCAGATAGTCCTCGGCCGATTTATGAATCGTCATGGTCAACACTCCTTCCTGGGGAAGTCTCTGGGTATAGACTACCACTCAGCGGGATAAAAAGCAAGGAAAAAGAACAGAAGAGAGCTAAAAGCGAGAATTTTCCTTGTTTTGACAAAGAATAAGTTAGGCATTGACAACCGGAGTTAAAGGTGCTAAACTGACTGTTGGTTAGAAGCTGCTAACCATTTGTTATTTCAACGAGTTAGATGAAACTAATCACAGGGCACGCAACAAAGGAAAGGGGGACGCACGATGATTCCACTGGTTCTGGCAGAGCCGGGAGAGGAGAACATCATTCTGCGCGTGGGCGGAAGCCCCGAGACAAAGAAGCACCTGGAGGACCTGGGCTTCGTAGCCGGCGGCAGCGTGACGGTTCTCAACACGATCGCCGGGAACCTGATCGTGAACGTCAAGGAATCCCGCGTGGCGATCAGCCGGGAAATGGCCGGCAAAATCATGGTCTGAACAAATTGAGATAAAGGAGAAGGAACGAGGATGAAAACACTCAGAGACGTTAAGGTCGGCGAAACGGCCAAGGTCGTCAAGCTCCACGGCGAGGGCGCCGTCAAGCGCCGCATCATGGACATGGGCATCACCAAGGGCGTGGAGGTCTACGTCCGCAAACTGGCGCCGCTCGGCGATCCGGTGGAGGTCAATGTCCGCGATTATGAGCTGAGCCTGCGCAAGGCCGACGCGGAAATGATCGAAGTGGAGTAAGGAAAAGGAGATACGCAGATGGACAAACAGATTCGCATTGCCCTGGCGGGCAACCCGAACAGCGGCAAAACAACGCTGTTCAACAAGCTGACCGGCTCCAACCAGTTCGTCGGCAACTGGCCGGGCGTCACGGTCGAGAAAAAGGAAGGCAAGCTGATCGTCGACAAGGAGGTCGTGCTGACCGACCTGCCGGGCATTTATTCTCTCTCCCCCTACACGCTGGAGGAGGTCGTGGCCCGGAATTACCTCATCGAGGAGAAGCCGGACGCGATCCTGAACATCGTGGACGCCACCAACCTGGAGCGCAACCTGTATCTGACCACCCAGCTGACCGAGCTGGGCATCCCCACGGTCATCGCGCTGAACATGATGGACCTGGTCAAAAAGGCCGGCGACACCATCAACATCAAGGAACTGAGCCGTCAGCTGGGCTGCCCCATCGTGGAGATCTCCGCCCTCAAGGGCCAGGGCGTCGAGGAGGCCGCCAGAGCCGCCATCGCCGCCGCCAAGACCGGCAAGACGGTTCCGCAGCACAGCTTTTCCGGCCCGGTTGAGCATGCGCTGGCCCACATCGAGGAAGTCACGGTGCACAACCTGCCCGAGGAACAGCAGCGCTGGTACGCCATCAAGATGTTCGAGCGCGACGAAAAGGTGCTCGAGCAGCTCAAGGTCCCCGCTGACGTGCGCGCCCATATCGAGAAGGACATCGTCGCCGCGGAAAAAGAGCTGGACGACGACGCCGAGAGCATCATCACCAACGAGCGCTACATCTACATCGCCCAGCTCCTGAAGGGCATCTATAAGAAAAAAGGCAAGGGACAGCTGTCCACCTCCGACAAGATCGACAAGATCGTCACCAACCGTATCCTGGCCCTGCCGATCTTCGTGGTCGTGATGTGGCTGGTCTACGCGCTGTCCATGGGCGCTCCCATCGGCGACGGCGGCATCGCCATCGGCACCTTCCTGACCGACTGGGCCAACGACGTGCTGGGCGGAGCCTGGCTGACCGACGGCTCCCGCGCCATCCTGGAGAGCTGGAACGTGGCTCCCTGGCTGGTGGGTCTGATTTCCGACGGTATCCTGGCCGGCGTCGGCGCGGTCCTGGGCTTCGTGCCCCAGATGCTGGTGCTCTTCCTGATGCTGTGCATCCTGGAGGACTGCGGCTACATGGCCCGTATCGCCTTCATTATGGACCGTATCTTCCGTCGTTTCGGTCTGAGCGGCAAGAGCTTTATCCCCATGCTGGTGGGCACCGGCTGCGGTATCCCCGGCGTCATGGCCTCCCGTACCATCGAAAACGAGCGTGACCGCCGCATGACGGTCATGACGACCACCTTCATCCCCTGCGGCGCCAAGATGCCGATCATCGGCCTGATCGCCGGCGCCCTCTTCGGCGGCAGCACCTGGGTCGCCACCTCCGCTTACTTCATCGGCATCGCCGCCATCGTCATCTCCGGCATCATGCTCAAGAAGACCAAGATGTTTGCCGGCGATCCCGCCCCCTTCGTCATGGAGTTGCCTGCCTACCACGTCCCCTCCTGGGGCAACGTGCTGCGCGGCACCTGGGAGCGCGGCTGGAGCTTTATCAAGCGCGCAGGCACCGTGATCGTGCTGTCCTCCATCGTGATCTGGTTCCTGTCCGGCTTCGGCACCGTCAACGGCCGCTTCGGCATGGTCGATGAACTCTATGAGGACGAGACCGTGGTCACCGACGAGTACGTCACCGTCGTGGCCGACCGCATGGGCATCAGCGAGGACGAGGTCGAGCCTATGGACGACTCGATCCTGGCCCGCGTGGCCCAGCCCGTGTCCGTGATCTTCAAGCCCCTGGGCTTCGGCGACTGGAAGCCCACCGTCGCCACCGTGACCGGTCTGGTCGCCAAGGAAGAGGTCGTCGCCACCTTCGGTGTGCTCTACAACTTCCAGGGCGAGGAGGCCGCGGCCATCGATGAGGAGACCGGCGAGGTCCTGCTGGACGAGGACGGCAACCCCATCATGGAAGAGGAAGAGCTGGAAGAGAACGGCGATCAGATCTGGGAGAACGTGGAGAGCGACTTCAACGCCTTCTCCGGCGGCCACGGCAGACTTGCCGCGTACTCCTTCATGATCTTCAACCTGCTCTGCGCCCCCTGCTTCGCTGCCATCGGCGCCATCCGCCGCGAGATGAACAGCCGCAAGTGGACCTGGTTTGCCATCGGCTACCAGTGCGGCTTTGCCTACGTGACCGCGCTCATCGTCTGGCAGCTGGGCCGTCTGTTCGTGGGCGGCGTGAACGTGATCGGCCTTATTGTGGCGCTTGTCCTGCTGGCCGCGCTGTGCTACCAGCTGTTCAAGCCCTACAAGGAAGCCACCACGCTGACTGTCAAGTAAGAACTCCCCGGGCGGCGCCGCATCCGAACATACGGCGCCGCCTCGTTTCTCCAAAGGATGTGATCATATGCTGAGCTGGCTTGGAGCCAATCTCATCAATATCGTGCTGATCGTCGTGGTCGCGGCGGTGGTCGCGGCGCTGATCGTCTCGCTGGTGCGGGACAAGAAGGCCGGAAAGTCCGCCTGCGGCGGCAACTGCGCCTCCTGCGGCGCGTGCGGCGGCTGTGCGGGCTGCACCGGCTGCTCCGCCGCGGCGAAAAGCAAATAACACAAAAGTTCTCCGGCAACGCTGATCGCTGCCGGAGGGCTTTTGCATAGGAACGGGTCGGGGCGCGTATACATGAACCGTGAGCGCGGAAAATCACCGCGCACGGGGAGTGGTAAGCGTGCGAAGAAACATCGAGCAGCGCGCCAGAGACCTGGCCGCGTATATTCTGGAGAACAACGCCACCGTCCGCGCCGCGGCGCGGCGCTTCGGCGTCAGCAAATCCACCGTACACAAGGACCTTTCCGAGCGGCTGGAGAAAATCGACAGGGCGCTGTGGGCACAGGTGCGGCTGGTGCTGGAACACAACAAGGCCGAGCGGCATATCCGCGGCGGCCTGGCCACACGAAAAAAGTACAGGGGAGAATAAAACAGACACCGTGAAAGCGTGAACCGAACCAGTAAAAACGGACAATAGACAAAAAGCCCCCTGATGTAGGAAAATAGGAGTACTACATCAGGGGGTAAAAATATGGCAAGAAAGTATGAGAAAGTACAAGAGCTGTTGCCGATCATAAAAGCACGGTTGGCGGAAGGAAAGACGCAAAGAGAAATAGCGGAAGAATTTGG
>ONSQ01000118.1 GCA_900320465.1 uncultured Eubacteriales bacterium | reverse complement strand
GTCCGGGTAGAAACTTCAAATCCATATCATTTGCTATATATCGAAAGCGGTATTTGATTTTTACGCCCTTAAAATAACAGGTAAGTCGAAAAAAGTCAACTGTGGTATTTTGCAGATTTGCACAGGAAGCGCAAAGCGGTTTTGTACAGTTCGCACAAAACCGCTTTAATGTGTTAAAACCCTGAAAGCGTTGCGGGAGAATGATTTAAGGATTTAAAGGGCCTCCGCCGCCCGCTCAGCAGAAAACCAGGGAGTCGTCGCTCATGGAGGCGATCCTGGCCAGCGATTCCACCCGCAGGCCCTGGGCACGCAGGGCGTCGCCGCCGCCCTGGAAGACCTTTTCGATGGCGATGCCGGCGCCCACCACCGTGGCGCCCGCCTGCTCGCACAGGGACTTGAGCCCCACGAGAGCCGCGCCGGTGGCCAGAAAGTCGTCCACGATCAGCACCCGGTCGCCGCTGTTCAGATAGTCCTTCGACACCAGCACGGTGTTGGTGTTGCCGTGGGTGAAGGACTCCACCTGGGCGCTGTACACGTTGTCGGAGATGTTTTTGGTCTTGCTCTTCTTGGCGAAGACCAGGGGGCAGCCGAAGACATAGCCGGTCACGGCCGCGATGGCGATGCCGCTGGCCTCGATGGTCAGCACCTTGGTGACGCCCTCGTCGCCGAAGAGGTGGTGCAGCTCCTGCGCCATCTCATAGAGCAGCGCGGTGTCGATCTGGTGGTTGAGGAAGTTGTCCACCTTCAGAATGCCGCCGGGCAGCACTTTGCCGTCGGACAGGATGCGGTCTTCAAGTAGCTTCATGGAAAAAGCCCTCCCCCTGATTTATTTAGTAATATAGGAAATGGTCATGGCAGACGGAACAGGCTAAGCGGCGGCCGTGTCCGCAAGGCACCGGCGGCGATATGGCCGACTCTTGCCCCCCCAAAAAACCGAAAAAAGCCCGTCTAACATACAGACAGGCTTGTTCGGGTAATGATCAATTACACGGCGCGCTCGACCTTGCCGCTGCGCAGGCAGCGGGTGCAGACGTAGACGTGCTGAGGCGTTCCGTCCACGATGGCCTTGACGCGCTTCACGTTCGGCTTCCAGGTACGGTTGGAGCGTCTGTGGGAGTGGCTGACCTTGATGCCGAAGGTAACGCCCTTGTCACAGAACTGGCACTTTGCCATATTTGAAGCACCTCCTTGCTTGCGTTTTGCGCTCATCCGGCGCCATGCGCCGACTGAACAGCTTTTATATAATAGCAGAGAGCCGGGGCAATTGCAAGCAAAACTTTCGCCTTTTTGCCAATCTTTTTCCACACGCCATCCCTCGTGCCGGACGCCGCGGCCCCACCACAAGATGTAGACCGGAGTGCGGAGAATTATAAAGTTTTCTAAAACTTTCGGCCCAATCGTGGACTTTTTTACGCTCGCGCGGTATACTTTCAGGCAAGAAAGCAACTTATACGTGAAAGGAATCCTCTATGACATCCGGAAAAATCAAAGCGGTGCTGTTTATCATCGTTTTTCTTCTGATCGTGGCCGTTGTCGCCTCCTGGTTCGTCAGTCGGGACGAGCAGCAGGAGCCGCCGGCCAATATCGACCCCATCGAGACCGTCGATGAGGGAGAGGTGGTCGTCGTCACCCCCGCGCCCACGGCCGTGCTGCTGACCCCGGCCCCCACGCCCTATGTGGCGCCCAAGGCCACGCCGGCCCCCACGCCGGTTCCGACCCCCGTGCCTACGCCGACCCCCACGCCCGAGCCCCTGTTCGAGCTGCCCACCGCCGCGCCCCAGCCCGCTGAGGTGATCGTGGGCCAGAATCTGGGCAGCGGCAGCTTCCGCTCCCAGACCGGCCTGGGTATCGACCTGTTCTGCGAGTGGACCGTCACCGTGGCCAGCGCCGAGGAGGTCAACGTCACGCTCAACGTGGGCGTCAGCTCCTACGCCCTCCACAGCCAGAGCCTGCCCGACGGCGTGCTCATGAGTGTGGGCGGCCAGTACGCCACCATGGCCTCCCCCGCGGTGGACTATGACGGCACCACCCTGGCCAGCCACAGCTTCGGCTCCCACACCTTCACCGTGAGCGCCCCGGCGGGGACCACCACGCGCATCCCGGTGCAGGTCAACTGGCAGTTCAACGGCTCCTTCGGCGGCACGGCGCTGCCCTCGCTGGAGTGCGGCGACGCCATCACCGTCACAAGATAACAGCATAGGCCGGAGCGCGATCTCCGGCCCTTCTTATTCGACGAACAGATACAAGGAGGCCTTGACCATGACCGAGCTGTCAAGCGAGATCCTGCGAGACTGGCAGGTGCGCAAGATGAAAGAGCAGAAAACGCGCTTCATCGCCTTTCTGCAGAGCCGCCTGCCGGAGCTGCGCGTGGAGGAGGGCGGTCTGCCCCGCTGCCGCAATCTGGTGCTGGGCGACCCCGAGAGCGCCGACGTGGTGTTCACCGCCCATTACGACACCTGCGCCCGCCTGCCCTTCCCCAACTTCATCACGCCGAAAAATCTGCTGATCTACCTGGCCTACCAGCTGCTGATCATACTGCCCTTCTTCGCGCTGGGCGGTCTGGCGGCCTTTGTGCTGATCCGGATGGGCGTGTACGAGCCAGCGGCGATCATGCTGGGCTGGCTTGCGGCCTTCGCCGCGATCCTGTATGTGTTCCTCCTCGGCCCGGCCAACCCCCACACGGTCAACGACAACACCTCCGGCGTGCTGATGCTCTGCGAGCTGATCGGCACGCTGAACCCCGAAGAGCTGTCGCGCTGCGCCTTTGTCTTTTTCGACCACGAGGAAACCGGGCTTTTCGGCTCATCCTTCTTTGCCTCAAAGCATAAAAAGGCCATGAAGAAGCGGCTTCTCATCAACTTCGACTGTGTCAGCGACGGCGACGACCTCCTCATCGTCCAGAGCGGAAGGGCCAGGCGCCGCGCGGGCGAGGCGCTCGCGGCGGCTTTTTGCGACAGTGCCGACAAGCGCGCGGTCATCACCGGCCCTCTGGGCGCCTTTTACCCCTCGGACCAGGTGAATTTCCCCTGCGGCGTGGGCGTGGCGGCCATGCAGCGCAAGCCGCTGCTGGGACTGTACATGTCCCGCATCCACACCGCCCGCGACACGGTATGCGACGAGCGGAATTTTGCCTTTCTGGCGGCGGGCGTGCGGCGCCTTCTCGAACGGTATCGGCCCGAAAATATTGACGAACAGGCAGGCTCAACGGTATAATGAGCCTGCCGATTTTTTATGCGCGGAGATGAGAGACATGCGTACGCAGGAACAGGTAAATGAGATCGTCCGGCTGCTGCTGGCGGAATATCCGGAGGCCAGCTGCACGCTGGACTACGGCAAGGACTACGAGCTGCTGTTCTCGGTGCGGCTCGCGGCCCAGTGCACCGACGAGCGCGTCAACCAGATCACCCCTGCGCTCTTCGCACGCTTCCCGACGCTGCAGAGCTTCGCCGAGGCCGACGTGGCGGAGGTGGAGCAATATGTCCACGCCTGCGGCTTTTTCCGGGCCAAGGCCCGGGATATCGTCGCCTGCGCGCAGATGCTGCTGGAAAAGCACGGCGGGAAGGTCCCCGGCACGATGGAGGAGCTGACGGCGCTGCCCGGCGTGGGCCGCAAGACCGCCAACCTGATCCTGGGCGACGTGTTCCACGCCCCGGGCAGCGTGGTGGTGGACACCCACTGTATCCGCCTGTCCAACCGCATGGGGCTGGTGGATGATCTGAAAGAGCCGGAGAAGATCGAGCGGGAGCTGAGAAAGCTGCTGCCGCCGGAGCGGTCGAGCGATTTCTGCCACTGTCTGGTGCTGCACGGCCGGGCGGTGTGCGACGCGCGAAAGCCGCTGTGCGAAAGCTGCTGCGTGCGGCATCTGTGTCAGCACTTTTCGGGCTGAGCGGACCTTCCGGTTTGCCGCAATTGCCGTTTCCGGCACTCGCATAAATGCTCATGCCGCAAAGCGGCGCGGCTGCACAAATTCCGGCTTTGCTTCTTCCGCCCCCGGCGGCGCAAAGCCGCAATTCCGGTTTGCCGCAATTGCCGTTTCCGGCACTCGCATAAATGCTCATGCCGCAAAGCGGCGCGGCTGCACAAATTCCGGCCCGCCTTTCTCTGCCCCCGGCGGCGCAAAGCCGCAATTCCCCATAGGGGAAGTCTATAAGGAAAGACCTCATCCGTCAGACAAAGTCTGACACCTTCCCCAGAGGGGAAGGCTATAAGGAAAGGAGATTGAATATGACCAACCAACAGAAACTGAAAAAACTCTTTGCCCGGCTCGACGAGATCAGCGCCTACGGGCGCAGCATCGGCAAGCTGAGCTTCGACATGGAGTGCTGCGCACCCGAGGAGGGCATCGAAAAGGCCGGCGAGGACATGGCCGTGCTGGGCAAGCAGATCCACAAGCTGACCCACGACAAGCGCTTTGAAAAGCTGATCGAAGAGCTGCACGCGGACAGCGAGGGCCTGACGGATGTGCAGAAAAAGGCCGTGGAGCACCTCTACGACGACTACGCCCGCTCGAAGAACATCTCCGCCAAGCTCTCCTACGAGATGGACCTGGCCTCCAACAAGGCCTACGGCGACTGGCTGAAGGCCAAGAAAAGCAACGACTTCTCCCTCTTCCGGGACTCGCTGGAGGCGCTGATCCGCTACACCCGCCTGGACGTGGAGCTGCGCGACGAGAAGAAGGCCACGGTCTATGACACCTGTCTGGACGACATCGAAAAGGGCGGCTCCATCGAGCAGCTGGACGCCTTCTTCGACGCGCTCAAGGCGCGGATCGTGCCGCTGCTGCACCGCGTCGTGACCGAGGGCAAGCCCATCCGTGAGGACTTTATGTCCCGCCCTGTCCCGATCAGCGCGCAGGAGGCCATGTCGAAATACCTGCTGGAGCTGGAGGGTCTGCGCCAGAGCGCCCTGGTGCTGATGACCACCGAGCACCCCTTTACGACCAACTTCGGCAACCATGACGTGCGCGTGACCACCCACTACCACGAGGACAGCTTCATCTCCAACGTGTTCACCACCCTGCACGAGGGCGGCCACGCCCTGTTCATGCAGAACGAGCCCCAGGAGCTGCACGACAACCACTGCGCCAACAACATGTCCAATGCCATGCACGAGACCATCTCGCGCTTCTATGAAAACCTGATCGGCCGCAGCGAGGCCTTCATCCACTACGTGACCCCCAAGATCCGCGAGCTGTCCGGCGGCATCTTCGACGACATCAGCGAGCGGGAGCTCTACGAGGCCGTCAACGTGGCCCGGCCGAGCCTGATCCGCACCGAGGCCGACGAGCTGAGCTACTGCCTGCACATCCTGATCCGCTACGAGCTGGAAAAGGCCTTTATCAACGGCGAGATCACGGTGGACCAGGTCCCGGCCCTGTGGAACGCCAAGTATAAGGAATACCTCGGCATCGACGTGCCCGACGACACCCGGGGCTGCCTGCAGGATGTGCACTGGTCCGGCATCTCCTTCGGCTACTTCCCGTCCTACGCCCTGGGCAACGCCTACGGCGCCCAGATCCT
>ONSQ01000083.1 GCA_900320465.1 uncultured Eubacteriales bacterium | reverse complement strand
CGCCCTCCATGAAGCAGAACCGCAGCATGATGACGGGTATGATGCGCATGTGCTCCATGTGCATGATGATGCGCGCCCAAAAAGCTCCGCTCACCGACAGCATACCCGCTTGATTTTTCCATGAAATTCAAACCGGGGAGCCGCGTGGGCTCCCCGGTTTTTTTCTTTTGGCCTGCCTCTGCGCAAGTCTGCTCGGCAAGCCGGATATATCGGAGATATCGGAAGGAAACAGCATGATCGAAATCAAACATCTCAACAAGACCTACGCATGATCGAAATCAAACATCTCAACAAGACCTACCGCACCGCCGACAAGGACATCGTCGCGCTGGAGGACATCAATCTGACCATCAACGACGGCGAGATCTTCGGCATCATCGGCCTGTCCGGCGCGGGCAAGAGCACGCTGGTGCGCTGCATCAACCTGCTGGAAAGGCCCAGCGCGGGCGAGGTTATCGTGGACGGCAAGAGCATCACCGCCCTGCCGCGCAAGGAGCTGCTGGAGCTGCGCCGCTCCATCGGCATGATCTTCCAGGGCTTCAACCTGCTGGAGCAGCGCAGCGTGCTGCGCAACGTCTGCTTCCCGCTGGAGATCGCCGGCGTGAAGAAAAAGGAGGCCCGCGAGCGCGCCATGGAGCTGCTGCAGCTGGTGGGCCTGGCCGACCGGGCCAACGCCTATCCCTCCCAGCTCTCCGGCGGCCAGAAGCAGCGCGTGGCCATTGCCCGCGCCCTGGCCTGCAAGCCCAGATACCTGCTCTGCGACGAGGCCACCAGCGCCCTGGACCCCACCACCACCCGCTCGATCCTGGAGCTGCTGCGCCAGATCAATGAGACGCTGGGCGTGACGATCATCGTCATCACCCACGAAATGAAAGTCATCGACCAGATCTGCGACCGGGTGGCCGTCATTGACCACAGCCGCATCGCCGAGGAGGGCAAGGTCAGCGAGGTCTTCACCAACCCCCGTTCCCGGATCGCCCGCGAGCTGATCATCCCCCGGGAGCGCACCGTGCTGGAGACCGAGGGCGGCAAGCGTCTGCGCCTGACCTTTGACGGCGAGACCACCGCGGGGCCTCACATCGCTGAAATGATCCTGTCCTGCCAGGCGCCGGTCAGCATCCTGCAGGCCAGCACCAAGGAGCTGGACGGGGTGATCTACGGCTACACGATCATCGAGCTGCCCCGGGACCGGCACCAGGCCGAAAAGGTCCTGGTCTGGCTGCAGAACAGCGATATCCGCTATCAGGAGGTGGAGTGAGTCATGCTCAGTGAAATGTTTCTGGATCTGTGGAACAACGGCATCCTGCAGCGCGGCATCTGGGAGACGGTGTACATGACGCTGCTCTCCACGGTCATCGCCTATGCCATCGGCCTGCCGCTGGGCGTGGTGCTGACGGTCACGGACAAGGGCGGGCTGCACCCGATCCCCTGGCTCAACCGGGTGCTGGGCGTGGTCGTCAACTTCTTCCGCTCGATCCCCTTTATCATTCTGATGGTGGCGATGCTGCCGGTGGCCAAGCTGATCGTGGGCACGTCGCTGGGCAACAAGGCCATGATCGTCATGCTGATCATCGCCGCCGCGCCGTATGTGGCCCGCATGGTGGAGAGCTCCATCAAGGAGGTGGACGGCGGCGTCATTGAGGCGGCCCAGTCCATGGGCGCCAACAATTTTGAGATCGTCTGCAAGGTCCTGCTGCCCGAGGCCAAGCCCTCGCTGATCATGGGCGCCGTGATCTCGATGGTCACGATCCTGGGCTATTCGGCCATGTCGTCGACGATCGGCGGCACCGGTCTGGGCCAGATCGCCATCAGCTACGGCCACCAGCGCTTCAACCCGGACATCAAGTGGATCTGCGTCTTTCTGACTGTAATAATCGTCCAGATTATTCAGGAGCTGGGGACTGCCATTGCGCACCGCAGCGATAAACGTATCAGGCAATAACAAAAACGGAAAAGGAGAAGTAACCCAATGAAGAAGAAACTCGCCATCATCCTTGCTGTCGCCCTTCTCGCGCTCAGCATCGCCGCCTGCGGCCAGAGTGCCGCCCCGGCCGCCGAAACCGTCAAGCTGACGGTCGGCGCCAGCTCCACCCCTCACGCCGAGCTGCTGGAGATCGTCAAGCCCGCTCTGGCCGAGCAGGGCATCGAGCTGGAGATCGTGATCTATGACGACTACGTGCTGCCCAACACCGCGCTGCAGGACGGCACGCTGGACGCCAACTACTTCCAGCACACCCCGTATCTGAACAGCTTCAACGCCTCCAACGGCACCGATCTGGTCTCCGCGGGCCTCATCCACTATGAGCCCTTCGGCATCTACTCCAAGACCGTCGCCTCCGTTGCCGACATCGCCGAGGGCGCCACGATCCTGGTCCCGGACGACGAGTCCAACCAGACCCGCGCGCTTCTCCTGCTGGCCCAGGAGGGTCTGATCACCCTGCCCGACGGCGCCTCCGTGGAGACGGGCGTGAACATCCTCAACATTGTGGACGCCAAGGGCTACAACGTCCAGGCCGCCCAGGCCGACTCGATCCCCAGCCTGCTGGACAACGCCGACGCGGGCACCGTGGCCGTCATCAACTACAACTACGCCCTGGGCGCCGGCTTCAAGACCACCGACGCGCTGGCCATTGAGGACGCCTCCGGCGACGCCGCCCAGACCTATGCCAACATCATCGCCGTTCGCCGCGGCGACGAGAGCCGTCCCGAGATCGCCGCTCTGGTGGCGGCGCTGCAGAACGGCGCTGTGAACACCTACAACGAAAAGACCGGCGCCGGCATCGGCGGAGCCCGCAGCGAATAATGGAGATATATTTGCAAGGGCTCCAACGATGTATGGCGCAATTCTGGCCGCAAAGATTGTCTTGTTTTTATTGGGTATCCGTATAATTCAGTCGATATGGATGACGGCCTCGTTGAGCTCCTCCGCGCTGACGTTGGGATTGTGCCAGCGCTCCCGGGTCAGGGTGGCGCCGCCCATGTGGATGGCGCCCTGGGGGCAGAATTGCAGACAGCTCAGGCAGCCGATACAGTCGGTGCCGAAGTCCGGCCGCCCGCCGATCAGCTTGATGTTCCCCTTCGGGCAGAGCCGGGCGCACTGGCCGCAGCCCACGCACTTGCCCGAGACGCTCAGAAGCTCGGCCTTGCTTCTGGCCAGCGTGGGCCAGGCCGACTGCTCAATCCGGTTGAGAGCCCTGGCCGGCGGCAGCGGGGCGTGCTTATAGGCCTTGACGTCCGCGGCCACGGCGGCGGCGAGCTCCTCGCTGCGCTTCTGGGCCTTTTCGGGGGTCTTGATCGGCAGCATCAGCGTGTGGGGCATCAGCCAGATGCAGGAGCTCTGGTGGCTGATCACGGCGCCGTAGTCCAGGGCCACGATTTCATTGATGTCCGCCAGCGCCGTGCCGGGATAGGCCGCGCAGCTCACCACGCCGAAGGTATAGGGGTTGGGCTTGACGCTCAGCGTGCGGATGAAGTCCGCCACGCCCAGGGGCAGGCCGCCCGCGTGGCAGGGCACCACAAAGCCCACCCGCCTGCAGAAGCGCACATCCGTCACGCGCGGCGCGCGGCGGAGGCTGACGATATCCGTGTCCCCCAAGCCGGCGGCGATGCTCTTCGCAATGTCCAGACAGTTGCCGCTGCCGGAGAAGCAGAAGATCACATTTTCGCTCATGTTCCCAAACCCTCTTTACAGGCTCAGATCAAAGATCGAGTCGTCGTTGTCGATCCATTCCTGGACACTGATGGTGCGATACTCGCTGGGGGTGGAGCGGATGACCACCTTGTCGATGCCGGCGTTGATGATCTGGCGCTTGCACATCGAGCAGGACATGGCGTTGGGCAGCAGCTCATTGGTCAGCGCGTCCCGGCCCACCAGATAGATGGTGGCGCCGATCATGTCCCGGCGGGAGGCGGAGATGATGGCGTTGGCCTCGGCGTGGACGCTGCGGCAGAGCTCGTAGCGCTCGCCGGAGGGGATGTGCAGCTTTTCGCGGGTGCACTCGCCGATATCGGAGCAGTTGCGGCGGCCACGGGGCGCGCCGTTGTAGCCGGTGGAGATGATCTCGTCGTTGCGCACGATGATCGCGCCGTATTTGCGCCGCAGACAGGTGGAGCGCTCCAGCACGGAATCGGCGATGTCGAGATAATAATTCTGTTTATCGGTACGGCTNNNGCAAGTCAACGAAATCTGTGGCTTTTTTCGCCGTACTGTGGTATGATGATCGCGCTATGAATAAGAGAAATTATATGCGCGAGCTGGACCGGATCATCGAAAAGCGCGGCGGCAGGAAGCCCCGGGTACTGCTGCACAGCTGCTGCGGTCCCTGCTCGTCGTCGGTACTGGAATATCTGACGCAATATTTTGAAGTGACCCTGCTGTGGTACAACCCCAACCTCTACCCCCAGGCGGAGTTTGAAAGGCGCTTTCGCACCCAGGTGGAGCTGATCGAAAAAATGGGGCTGACCGAGGAGGTGGGCATCCTCGCCGAGAGCTGGAAGCACGAGGACTATCTGGCCCGCGCAAAGGGGCTGGAGGCCGAGCCGGAGGGCGGCGCGCGCTGCACCGAATGCTTCCGCCTGCGGCTGCTGGAGTGCGCGAAGCTGGCAAAAAAGTACGGCTTTGACTACTTCTGCACGACGCTGAGCGTCTCGCGACACAAGGACGCCGAGCGCATCAACGCCCTGGGCGAGGAGATCGGCAAGGCCTGCGGCGTGGCCTGGCTGCCCTCGGACTTCAAAAAACGCAACGGCGAAAACCGCTCGCAGGAGCTTGCCGAGCAATACGGTCTGTACCGCCAGCTGTACTGCGGCTGCGAGTTTTCGCTGCACCGCCGGGAAGAGGGCGACAAAAAGGAGACGTGAATCACACCGATTCGCGTCTCCTTTTCTTTTTTTGATCAAGGCGAAAAGCCGCTGTCCGTTTTGCTTCTGAGCAGCGCCAGGCCCCGCTTTAGCCACTCCGGCACCGGCGCTCCCAGCTTCACCGCGTTTTCGATGATGCTGCCCAGCTCCGTAAAGGTGTACCAGATGGCCACCAAAAGCGTCAGATAGTGCCCGTCCGCCAGCTCGCCCACCAGCGGCGCCGCCGCGGAGCGCAGCAGCACCTCCACGGCGATATCGCACAGGGCCGCCACCAGCAGCGCGGCGATCTCGCCCAGCTTGTGCCACAGTCCCTGGCGGGCCGCGGCGCTGGACCACTCGCCTCTGGCGCGGGCGGCCCAGGTCCCGGTGACGTAGTCCGCGGCCATGGACACGATGAACAGGGCCACCGCCCAGCCGCTGTAACCCCACAGTCCGGTCAGAAATCCCAGCACCAGGGTGATCGCGGCCTTGATTTCACTTGCTTTCTTCGGTGCTTCCATTTTTCTCTCCCTATTTTGTATTCCACATGGCTCCGAAGCTCTGCGCGCCCCACTCGCCGTCCACGGCGATCCCGGCAGCGCGCTGAAAGGCCCTCAGCGCCGCGGCCGTGTTGGGGCCGAAGACCCCGTCCACGCCGCCGCAGGCATAGCCGTGGTCGGTCAGCAGATGCTGCATGTTGGCCACCTGGGGGCCGCTGTTGCCCTGGCGCAGCAGATGGCTGCTGAAGGCAAAGGTCGTTGCGTCATAGTGCGCCGCGCCGCCTTTTTCCGTCTGGACCGGCCTTGCCGGTGCCGGCGCGCCGCTCTCCTCCGCCGTGGCCGCCAGTGCCCAGTCGGGCCGCCCGTAGCCCGCGATGTTCAGCGCGCCGCGGGCATAGAGCCGCCTGGCCACCGTATCGCCGCTGTTGCCCTCCACGGTGTGCACGCTGCCGTTGTCTACCGCCGTGACGATCCCCGTGTGGTTGATGTCTCCGCCCGCGTACAAAAAGATCTGGTCGCCGGGCTCCGGCGCGCTGTACCAGGCGCCGTGATTCTTGTAATACTGGGCGCTGTACCGGCAGGCCGCCCCCGCGCAGCCGGGGAACTGATAGGTCATGGCGCTGCCCGTCTCCAGTCCGAAGCACTCCACGAAGCCCGCGTCCACAAAGATGTCGCACCAGGGCTGGTTCTGCACGTCCCAGCCGTAGAGCTTCTGCATCCCTTTTGCATACCGGTTCCAGTTGTTGTCGCCCTCGTGTGTGCCCACCTGGGCGTTGGCCCAGTCGATCAGCTTCTGTCGTGCCTGGGCCTCCGTCATGGCGATCCTCCGCCGATTGATACACGCAGCATTTTGCTCCTCCTTTACGCCGTCCGTTTCCAGACGAACACCGCCAGATAGGGCGGCATGTTGTTGTGGGCCTCTCCGCCGCCGCTAGGCCCGGTGTACATGGCGTGGCTCGCGTTGGGGCCGCCGCGGGAGCTGCCGTTATAGGCGCTGGAAAAGCCATTGCCCACGCCGTCGTTGTTCAGACCCCAGGGATAGGGCGTCTGCTTGTAGTCCACGCCCCAGTACAGGCCGTCGTGCCCGTGGGCGGGCAGCTCGGCGATGCTCAGCGTGTGACTGGCCTCGCCGCCCCGGCTGCCCGGGGCCCAGCCGGAGCCGGAGGCGAGGAGAAACACGTCCTCGATCCGCTCCCAGCTGCCCCCGAAGAGGGCGGCGGGGTCCGTGGCCGCCGTGGAGAGATACAGGCTCCCCACCGGGTAGATGCGCGACAGCCAGGACTCGCTGCCCAGACGGATATCCCAGTCTCCTGGCAGCTCCAGGGCCCCGCCGTACTCCGCGGCCTTGCCGAAGGCCACGCCGTTGCCGTCGGGCCGGAACTTCATCGCCCAGCGCCGGGTGGGCAGCCTGTGGCTGTACACCGTCTCGGCGCCGAGGGCGTCCACGGCGCGCAGACGCACCGTGTAGCTCAGATCCGGCGAGAGGGTCGCGGCGGACACGTGCGCCGCGGAGGTGGAAAGCGTCTCCTCCTGCCCGAAGCTCCCGCCCGCGGGGGCCACGGCGGCGCGGAGGATACAGCTGTTCTGCCCGCCCAGCGAGGCGTAGCTCAGCGTGGCCGCGGCGCTGTAACGGCTCCCGTTCTCGTCCGGCGCGCCGGAGGCGTCGCAGCGGAAGATGGAGATGCCGCCCAGCGAGGGCCGGGCATAGTCCATGACCGCCAGCGGCACACTCTCCGATGCGCTGCGGCCGCGGCTGTCCGTCACCATGCAGAGCACCGTCGGCGCCTCTGATGCCAGCACGCCCGTGATCCACGGCGCGGCGCTGACCGTCTCGCCCTGGCACTGCAGGGTGTAGGAGGCGATAGCGGCGCCGACGGCGGCGGACAGATCGATCTTTGTGTCGTCAAAGACCGCCTGGGCCCGGGATATGCCCCGGATATAGCCGCTGAAGGAGGCCGCCGCGCCATCGTTGCGGGGCGAGAGCGTCACCCAGCCCGGGGCGAGGACGGGGCGCATCCCCTCGTCGGCCGTGATCGTCAGCGCCGCCGTGTCGGCCGCGCCAAGCGGCGTCGTGCAGCTCTCGTCGGCATAGGTCTGCACCGCCAGAACGGCCTCCAGGGTGTCTTGGGCGGGAAAGCCGGAAAACCAGGTGCGGCTCACCGGCATGCTCAGCGCGGTTTCAAAGGCCTCGCTTTGAAAAAGCGTGCTGTTCCCCACCGTGACGCTGGCCCTGTGCCTGAAAGCCGCGGAGGCGCGCGCCACGCTCAGCGAGAGGGTCTCGCCGGTGGCGATGCGCGTCGGGGCCGACACGATGGCCGATGCCCTTGGCCTTGCCGTCAGCGCGAGCGTCCGGCTCTGGCTCTTCACGCCGAAGGGCTGGTTGTTGTACAGTGCGCAGAACCAGCTCGCCCCATTGTATGAAAAGCCGCCGACCACTGACAGCGTGAAGCTGCCCGTGCCGTCGTCGGCGTGGGCCACGGCCACGCTGGACGAGGCGGGGATCGCCACGCTGCAGAAGCCCGCCCCGCTCAGAGAGACGCGCACCGACGCCCCGCCGTTCATGCGCAAAAGCGTTGTACCGTTGACGGCAACGCTGCCGAAAAAGGCCAGCGAGCCCCAGTTGGTGGCGTTGCCCTCGATGCGCAGCTCCACGCCCGTGATGCTCACGTCCGAGCGGTTGGCGCTCTGGTCATAGCGCTCGGCGTAGGATATGCGCACCTGATAGGTTTTGCTGGAATAGCCCGACATGCTGTATGTCGAGGAAAAAACAGTGCTTGGCATGTTATGCTCCTATATAGCGCAGCCCGAAGCCCCCGTCGGTGGTGACGGCCCAGTCCGAGGCCAGCTGCAAGCGCTCCTCGGCGACGATGTTGGACACGTGCAGCATGCTGTCGGCGGAGGAGAACCAGCCCCGGCGCATGCCGTTGATCCAGAACTGCCAGCCCGAGGCCGTGTACAGGCCCAGCGTCTGGCCCGGCGTGAGCTCGTCGTATACCAGTCCGCCCTCGGTGCGCGTCTGGCCGGTGAAGCTCAGACTCTCCCCGATGGCGATGCCCAGATGGACCTCATGGGTCTCCGGGTCCTCAATGACGCCCCGGCGGATCTGCCCGCCCAGGGCAGTGACCGAGGTACTCAGCGCCTCGATGGCCTCGGTATAGCGATAGTCCTCCACGGTCTGCCGCGCGGTCTGGATGACCTGGGTCTCGATGCGGTTGTAATAATTGCCATAGTCCGACTTGGCCACGTACCGGGCGGCCATGGACTCGGTTTTCCGGTCGGCGTAGGCCTCCACCTCGTCGGCCGTCTTGAGGATCAGCGCCTTGAGCCGGTCGGCGGTTTTCCTGACCTCCGCTGCGCTCTGCTTCTCTGCGGCGGATAGCGCGGCGGGCATTGTCTCCGCGCCGCTGCTCTGCTCCAGACTCTGGGCCAGGCGGACCAGATAGTCCCGCAGGGCGGCGAGCTGCTGCTCGCCGCTGCCCTGGAGGCGGGGCGGCAGCTCAACGATCATCGGTAATCACTCCCCGGCTCCAGAATACGGGCGATGGAATAGATCTTCACCTCGCCCCGGCCTGACAGCCGCAGCCGCAGATGGTCGCAGCGCCTGGGCCGCACGGGGAACAGATAGGTGGCGGTGGCGGCGTTTTCGGCGCTGATGCTGCCCGCGCTGCGCCAGACGCCGTCGCTGTCGTACTCTACCTCCACGGCCACGCTGCTCCCCCGTCCGAGCCGGAGCCGGATGTTGTAGCGCGACACGCGCTTGTTTTCCGGCAGCACGCCGTACAAAAGTCCGCTCTCCGCCGCCCAGTTCGGCGCCTCCTCCCGCTCGGTGCCCGGCACCGGCAGGCTGCCCGTCATGGTCCACAGCGTGCCCGCCGCCAGCGCGTACAGCTCGCTCCCCACGCGTGCGAAGCCGTCGGCGTAAAAGTCGTCCTCGTGCATCCACAGGCCCTTTTCGATATCATAGACGAACAGGGCGCCGCCCTCGTTTTCGTCCTTCATGGACAGGTAATACTTGCCCCGCAGCGCCCCGGCCGCCGCCGCGTGATAGACCTCGCTGCCCAGCGCGGCGGAGACGCTCTCGGGAAAGCCGCCCTGGTAGGCGCACACGTCCGCGGCGGATTTGTAGTACAGCGTCTCGTTGACCACCACCAGGGACTTCTCGCTGCCCTTCTGCACGCCGCGGCAGACGGTCTCGGTGATCTGGTGGGCCCCCTCCGGCGAGACCGCCAGCCGGTGGATGCGGTTTTCCTTGAAAAAGGTGGGACAGCCCAGGAAGTTGACCGCCCCCGTCCAGGGCCCGTCCGAGCCCACGCTGCCCGCCCAGGAGTCCGTGGCCAGCCCCGCGTACTGCCGCCAGTTGCGGAAATCTCCCAGCGCGCAGCACAAAATCTCGTTGACCGGCTCGCCGTTTTCGTCCAGTCCGTAGCGGCAGCCCCACAGGCGGTTGCGGCACTCGCAGACGAAGTCCAGCGCCGGCACGCTGCGATCGATGTGCAAAAGCGTGTTCTGCACAGTCTCTCTCAGCAGCCCCGTCACCAGCAGCCAGTCGTTTTCGTTCTCGCCCCCGCCCAGGGCGATGATCTGCTTGTCGCCGTTCACATCCCCGCAGGCCGAGCCGCTGATGCGCACGCCGTCGTTGACCGCGAAAAGCCGCGGCAGCACGCCCATGGTGGACAGGCGGATGCGCAGATACACGCTCTCCACGCTCACCCAGTCGCCCACCGCCGCGGACCACTGGCGCAGCTGGGGCTTTTCGCCGGAGGTGTCGATCCAGTAGTCGGCGTTGTCCGGGTTTTCCGGCGCGTCGGGCTGGAGGAACCGGGCCTCAACGTCGGTCCCGTCGTAGCGGCACATCTCATAGCCCAGCGTCGAGGCGCTCAGATGGGCCTCCATGCTGCCCCAGTCGCCGCTGTCGGCGGTGTTGAAATAGACCTTATCCGGGAAAATCAGCAAATAGGCCCCCATGCTCACCAGCTGTTTGGGCCCCGGCGCCAGGCCGGTCACGCCGGTGGGGAGAAAGTCGTAGTACAGCGTCCCCTCCGGCGAGACGTAGGCCAGCGCACCCTTCTCCAGCAGCGCGCAGGCCGCCAGATGGGTGTTGGCGCGCCTGACTCGGCTGGCGAGCATGGGTGCAAAGTCGCTGGTGAGATTGCGGGTCTCATACCAGGCGCCGTCCCGGATGCGCGCTCGGTGGTCATAGCCGCCGAAACTGTCGACGACTTCCTGTTCGGTCAGCTGGCCCCGCAGGGCCGGAAAATGCGGCATGGCGCCACCTCCTAAAAAGAAAATCTCCTGCCGCCATGCCGCGGCATATGCGCGGCGTGGTAGGCGTTCCACCACTGGCTGTACGCGGCGTTATACAGGGCGATCTGCTGGTTATAGCGGGCCGTCTCGGCGTTGGAGCCGGCGATCATGGCGATCAGATAGGGCACATAGATCCCCTCGCCGCAGGGGAAGGGGATCAGCAGCTCCTCCTCGCCGGTGCTGTATTCCCGCGTGCGCTCGCCCGGCTCGTAGCCCTCGTGGGTTTTGAGCACCTCGTCCTCGATGCGGCCGTCCAGCGCCGAGAGCCAGCGCAGCTTTTCCGCGCGGGTATAGCTGTTGGGCTCGCGCAGATCCACCGCGGCGATGATGTCGTTGACAGTCATAGCCCCTGGCCCTCCGCGCTCATTCGCCCTTGTTCTTCAGCGCGTCCTGGGCCTCGTACATGGCGTCCTCGGCGCGGCGGGCGCGCTCGATCTCGGCGGCGGCCGCGGCGGGGACCAGGCTCTTCTTGCCCCGGGGCAGCAGATAGGACACGCCGTTCACGCCCACGAAGAAATTGGGGTCCTTGTTGGCGGCGTTGCGGGGGATGAATACTTCAACGAGCTGTTCGTCTTTCATAGTTGACCTCCTTGTGATCCTCAGGCGGGAGGCGGGGATCGCGCCCCGTCTCCCGGATTTTGTCAGTTGGTTTCGTCCACGGCGCTGTACGAGCTGCAGCTCATCACGCGCAGCAGTCTCTCGGGATACAGGATCGTGGCGCCGTTGGTCTCGAACTTGTAGCCGATGGTGGAAAACTGGTTCAGCGGGCCGCCGATCTCGCCCTTGTCGTGGATGATCATCTCCAGCGCGCCGCCCTCGGGATCGATGATGCCGAAGCTGTCCTTGCCGAAGAAGTAGGTGGCGTAGGTCACGCCGTTCTGGGCGTT
>ONSQ01000103.1 GCA_900320465.1 uncultured Eubacteriales bacterium | reverse complement strand
TCATCAAAAGCCGGCTTGACCAAAGTAAGCATCATGTATTCTCCCCTGCAAATCCCGATTTGTTTTAGTCATTGTACCATCGATAACCGGCGCGGTCAAATACCTCATATTGCAATAGGAAGGAGGCACTTCCTTACGAAGTGCCTCCTTCGGCAGCCCGTTTTTCTTACAGGATCACCGGTCCCGTGCGCCAGTCGGCATCTCCTCGGCGCTGCTCGGCCTCCGGATAGCCCAGCACATACAGATCGTGGGCCTTTGCTCCCAGCGCAAAGACACGCTGGCTCCACTCGTCCGCCTGCCGGATCGCGGCCGGCTTTNCGGCCCCTTTCGTTCGCCGCCAGCAGCCGCGCATAGGGCACCGGTTTCTCCGCCATACCGCTCTCCACACCCAGTGCGGCGCAGAGGCAGGCTCTGCGCACCCGGGACATGGCCAGGCGCTTGTTCTTGACCTTGTCGCAGACCGCTTGCAGCGTGGGCTCCGCAGCGGCCGCCGGGATAAGCCGCTCCGAAAGTCCTCCCCCGCCGTCGGGCACGGCTGCAAAGGCCCCGCTCTCCAGCGCCCGCAGACGCGACAGCAGCGCCGTCTCGATCCGCTCCTGCGACACGATCCCGCGCCCGGCCTGCCTGTCCTGCTCGAATACGGCCGCGGCCGCGGCGGGCAGAAAGGCGGAGACGTCCAGGCCGTCACGAAGCAGGCCGCGTATCTCGGAGGCGGAGCGCAAGGGTCCCTCCCCCGCCGCGTCGTGGGCGCTGCCTTCACGGCGCAGGGCAAAGGGCCGCATGGACAGCCCCAGGGAATCAATGGCCTTGCAATACTCCACCGCCAGGATGTTATTGGGCGTCTCCAGCAGCGCGGCGCACCCGGGACGCAGCTGCTCCAGCACCCGCTGACGGGCCGCGGCAAAAGAAAGCGTGGCGTCCTGCGCCATCATCGCGCGGATAGCCGTCAGCGTCTCAGGCTTGTTCAGACACCGGGCCAGCGATTGCAGTATGACCAGATCGTCGCACTCTGCCCCGAAGCTCAGCCAGTCTGCCCCCAGAGCCCCAAGCAGCCCCACCGCCCCGCGGCCGAAGCGCTCAGCCGAGGCCAGAGACCAGGGCAGCGGCAGCTCAAACACCAGATCGGCGCCGCAGTGCACCGCGGCCCGGGCACGGGCAAATTTGTCAAATAACGCTGCCTCGCCCCGCTGCACGAAGTCCCCCGACATCACGCACACGACGCCCTGATCGCCCAGCTGACTCCGGCTCTCGCGCAGATGGTAGGCGTGGCCGTTATGAAAGGGGTTGTATTCACATACGACGCCGATAAAGCTCATGCGGTCCTCCATTGTTATGTAAACCATATTTGCCGTGCCGAGACATGAAAAAAGTCTTGCTTTTTCCCTGTCTTGTATTAAAATAGTACTGTTAGTATAGCGCACATAAAACAATGTTTTCAATAGAAAGGAATCAAACGACATGAAAATTCTCGTCATCAACGCAGGCAGCTCCTCGCTGAAGTATCAGCTGATCGACATGGAGAGCGAAACTGTCATGGCCAAGGGCCTTTGCGAGCGCATCGGCATCGACGGCCATCTGAAGCACAGCCCGCTCATCGGCGACAAGCCGGTCTTCAATGAAGACGTCCCCATGCCCACGCACTCCGAAGCGATCGCGGCTGTGATCGACAAGCTGACGAGCAAGGAATACGGTGTTGTCGGCTCCATGAAGGAGATCGACGCCGTCGGTCATCGCGTGGTCCACGGCGGTGAGAAGTTCGCCTCCTCCGTGCTGATCAACGACGAGGTCATGGGCGCCATTGAAGAGTGCATCCCCTTCGCGCCGCTGCACAACCCGGCCAACATCACCGGCATCAACGCCTGCAAGGCCGTCATGGGCGACGTTCCGATGGTCGCCGTGTTCGACACCGCCTTCCACCAGACCATGCCCGGCAAGGCCTATATGTACGCCGTTCCCTACGACTACTACAAGAAGGACGGCATCCGCCGCTATGGCTTCCACGGCACCTCTCACCGCTATGTCTCCGCCCGCTGCGCCGAGCTCATGGGCAAGCCCATCGAGGAGCTGAAGATCATCTCCTGCCACATGGGCAACGGCTCGTCCATCTGCGCAGTCGAGCACGGCAAGAGCGTTGACACCTCCATGGGCTTCACCCCGCTGGTGGGTCTCCCCATGGGCACCCGCTGCGGCGATCTGGACGCGGGCGTCATCCAGTTCATCATGAACAAGTACGGCTACTCCATCGACGAGATGCTCGGCATCCTCAACAAGAAGTCCGGCGTGCTGGGCGTCTCCGGCGTGTCCTCCGACTTCCGCGATCTGGACAAGGCCGCCGGCGAGGGCATCGACAAGGCCAAGCTGGCCCTGGATATGTTCAACTACTGGGTGGCCAAGGTGGCCGGCTCCTACGCCGCCGCCATGAACGGCGTGGACGCCATCGTCTTCACCGCCGGTGTGGGCGAGAACAGCAAGGAGACCCGCAAGGGCATCTGCGAGTACTTCGGCTATCTGGGCGTCAAGATCGACGACGCGGCCAACTCCAAGCGCGGCGAGGACGTGATGATCTCCACCCCCGACAGCAAGGTCAAGGTCTTCGTCATCCCCACCAACGAAGAGCTGGTCATCGCCCGCGACACCCGCGATATCGTCGGCGCCTGAGCGCACAATTCTTAAGAATACGCCATCTGACCGGGAGAGCTTCGGCTCTCCCGGTTTCTTAAGCTTTTTACACTGGAAAGCCGGGCGGGGCTGGTGTATACTAAGCCTATCTTTCCTCCGCGAGGTATGGTATGAAAAAACCTCTGAAAGAAAAACGATCTCCCGGAACAGTGCTCTGCGCGGTCTATCTCGCGCTTTTGTTTGTGCTGCTGCCCCTTGTGGTCCATCAGGCGTATTATGATATCACGCTCACCAAGGCCGTGGTGTTCTGGACGCTGAGCGCGCTGCTGAGCGCAGGCTGCGCCGTCTGGCTGCTGACGAGCCGCGAGGCGCGCGCGCAGCTCACCCTGCCCGCGGCGGCCGAGCTGCTGTTTGCCGTCTTCGCCCTGACCCAGATCGTCTCTACCCTTTTTTTCCGGCCGATCGGCCCGGGCATCACCGCCCCGGACAACCGGTATCAGGGGATCGCGAGCTTCGCGCTGTATCTGCTGAGTTTTATGCTGCTGCGCCGTTATGCGCGCTTTGACAGCACGGCACAGTATGCCCTGCTGCTGGGCTGCTCCGCGGCCGCGTTGCTGGCAGTGTTCGAGGTTTTCGGTCTCGATCTTCTCGGCATGCGCGCCATTTCTCCCACTCTCCAGCGGCCGCGCTTTTTCTCGACCGTGGGCAATATATCCTTTCTCAGCGCGCTATGCGTGCTGATGCTGCCAGTCTGTCTGTGTCTGGCGGTGAGCGCGGACAGCTCCGCCCCGGCGGCGGCCTTCGGCGGCTGCGGCCTTGTCTTTTTGTGCTGCGGCATCGCCATGCGGGCAGAAACCTTTGTACTCGGCGTCCTGGCGTGTTACGCGCTTTTGGCGGTGTTTATACGCTCCGCACGCGCCCTTCGCCGTCTTCCGCTGCTCTGCGCGCTCAGCGCGCTGGCCGTTCTGCTCTTCACGCTGGCCATGAAACGCTGGGGGCTGTATCGGCTCAGTGACCTGACCGCGCTGCTGTCCAGGCCGGTCATCCTGCTGGCCCTCGCCGTGCTGTTTCTCGGGCTGTGGCTCCTGGGGCGGCGCGCCGATGACGCCTCCTGGCTTCGCGCTCGGCGTGTCTATTGCTTCCTTCTCGCGGGACTTATCCTCGCGCTGGCGATTTTCCTTGTGCTGGCCAACACCGTCTGGCGCAGCAGGCTGTCAGAACAGCTTGCCTCCGTTGTCGTCTTCTCCCCCTCCTGGGGCAGCGACCGCGGGAAAGAGTGGCTCAGCTTCTGGAAAATGTTCCGTGAAGCGCCTCTTCTGAAAAAACTGATTGGGAGCGGCGCGGGCTCTCTGGCGGAATGGGATTTTTCCCATCGGCTCTTCCCCGACGCGATCACAGACAGTGCGCACAATGAGTATCTCCACTATTTGCTGACCGGCGGTATCCTCGGTCTGTCGGCCTATCTCGGCGTGCTGGCGCTGGCGCTGTGCAGCAGCTTTCAGAGACCCGGTCCCGTCCGGACGGCTCTGGCGCTCGGAGCGGCCTGTTATTCCGTCCAGGCGATGGTAAACATCGCCCAGCCCTTTACGACGCCTTTATTTTTCACCGTTCTGGCGCTGCTTTGCTCCGAGAGCGCGCCGGATACCGAGCCCGGCGGCTCTGAAAGGCCCATCTTCTCGATCGTGGGTCTGACTGTTCTTGCTGCGGCGCTGCTCGTCTGGGCCTCTGCCATGGTCAGCCGCTGCTGATTATCAATCGTCAAATGATGCTGCAAAAAGCCCGACGGCTTGAAACCGTCGGGCTTTTGTTGCTGTATTGTCGATCAGTGCTTGTCGCTGCCCTTGGCGCCGACGCCGAAGTGAAGCTCCTTCATGCCTTCGACCTCGTCGCAGATGCCCTTGAGGGAGCACACCGAGCAGTCGGTAGGCAGGCCCTCGAGAATATGGGTCAGCGTGCCGGTAACGTCGTTGGCCTTCTTGGCGGTCTCCTTCATGGCGGCGTAATCGAAGCCGGGCGCCGTGACGAAGATGACCGTGGCGTTGAGGACGTTTTCGTCCTTCTTGTAGGCCTTGATGTAGCTGTTGCCCACCTGGCGGAAACTGATGCCCTTGCGCGCGGCCTGTTTGCTGACGCGCACCTGCTCGCGGTAGGATTCGGGAGACATGCGGATCATGTAGCCCTCGAGATTGACGTGGTACTTGGCAAACTCGATATCCTTGAGCGTGCGGTAGACCTTTTCGTCGTCGCTGTCCAGCACGCCCACGCGCAGCAGCACGATGCGGGCGAAGTCGCAGTCGCCATGGATGTCCTTCAGATCGGGGCCGTAGAGCAGCACCTGATCCTCCGGGACCAGCTCGGGGCTGGAGGTGTAGAGCACATAGTTGGCCGAGCCCTTGCCGGAGGCGCCGAGCTCAAACGCCGCGTCCTTCTGCAGGACGAGCTCGCTGTTGTCAAGCTCCTTCCAGCAGTTGGAAGGCTCATACTTCCACACGGTGGGGCGTCCCTTTTCCAGCAGCGCGGTGGTATCTTGGAACAGAGAATTGAACAGCTCCATTTAGAATACCACGTCCACTTTCTTGCGGTCGAAAATCAGGTTGACCTGCTTGTAGGCCCAGCCCAGAAGCTTCTGGTCAAGGTTCCAGAAGTAGACGACGAACAGGACGACGACCACGATCAGAAGCACTTTGATCAGGCTGAAAATGAACTTTAAGATTTTATCCATGCAGCAATGATGCTCCTTTCGGTGTTATTCCGTCTTGGGATTATTTCTTGGCGAGGCCCTTCTGGCGGGCTTATTTCTTGGCGAGGCCCTTCTGGCGGGCATACTCGGCAGCGCCGAGAGCGCCCATCAGCTGCGGGTCGGTCTTCAGGTTGACGACCTTCAGCTTCAGCACGTGCTCGATGGCTTCCTTCAGACCGTCGTTCTTCGCGCAGCCGCCCGTCAGCGTGATGCTGTCCGTGGCGCCGGCCTTCTTCGCCATGACGAAGCAGCGCTTCGCCACCGCCATCTCGATGCCGGCCGCGATCTCGTCCATCGGCTTGCCCTCGCCCACCAGCGTGATGACTTCGGACTCAGCAAACACCGTGCACTGCGCCGTGATCGGGATCACGTTCTTCGCCGTCAGAGAAAGCTTCGAGAACTCCGGCAGGCTCATTTCAAAGCTGCGCGCCATGGCCTCGAAGAAGCGGCCCGTACCGGCAGAGCATTTGTCGTTCATCGCAAAGTTCTTCACCGTGCCCGCCTTCACGCTCGGATCCGTGATGTGCACGCCCATCGCGTGGCAGGAGATCTCGGAGATGTTCTCGTCGGCAAACGGCACCTTGTTGCGGCCGTAGCCCGTACCGATCAGGTACTCCAGCTCCTTGCTATCCTTCAGGCCGGCCTGCTTGCAGACCTCTTCCATCGCCGCGATCGCGCTCTGCTCGGAATTGATCTTGCTGCGGATCGTCGTGTCCGCTACCATCTTGCCGGTCTCGTCCAAAATAACTGCCTTCGTAAAGGTCGATCCTACGTCGCAGCCGCCAAAGTATTTCATGTATGAATTCCTCCGATTTTTATTCTTTTATTTTTTATTCGAATGGCAAACCAGCAAAGCGTTTGTCATTCGACAAGGAGAAACAATGCCATCGGTCGATCCCTTCGCGCTGTGCGCGGAGGGGTGACCTATATGGCGTTGTTTGGACGCTTACATGCAGACCTCGTCCTCGAACTCGACGAGGGACGGGTCGACAGGCTCGGCCTGAAGAACGGTGCGCATGTAGTTGTTGACCTTGTCGCGCATATTGCGGCGGGAGACGGTACGCGGGTCCATCAGGTCGTGCTCGATCCAGATCAGATCGTAGCCGCGCTCGCGGCCCTGCTCGTCCAGCAGGCCCTGAACGGTAGCCATGTTCTTGCAGGCCACGTTCTGGTACATGATGACGACCTTGGCGTTCCAGTCCTCGCACTGCTTCCAGCACTCGTCGACGACGTTCTGGTAGCCGCCGTTGGTGTGACGGCGCATGACCATACGCTCGTACAGGCGGGCCAGGTCGCGCAGGGCCTCTTCCTTGTCCTCGGTCTCCAGGTGCTTGGTGAAGTTCAGCGACTCCATCTCAACCAGGACGTCGATGCCCCAGCAGTTGGCCAGCCAGTTGGAGAAGTTGGCATAGTAGTGGGCCGGGCAGGACCATACGATGGCGCGGTAGCGCATCTTGCGCTCAGGCCACGCGGTTTCCTTGTTGGCATAGGCGTTCATCAGCATCTTGTTGACCTTCTCCATCGAAGGCAATACGCGCGGGTCGATGCCGCCGTCCATCTCGTAGTTCCACTTGCGGAAGAGCTCGTAGCTCGGTCCGATGAACTGCGGTCTGTCGGACTTGTTGACTTCCCACTTCTGCAGCTCGTAATCGGTCTCAGCGTTAAAGCGCTTCATGCAGGTGAAGTAAGCATCCCAGGACCACTTCGCGCCGGTACGCTCCTCGATCCACTTGATGCAGGCCTTGATATCTTCGGCGCCCATCTGCACGGTCTCCTCATCCAGGTAACGGACGGGGAAGCAGAGATGGAACACGGGGATGTTCGGGAAGCGGCGCGGGAAGCGGCGGGCAAAGTAGGACGAAGCCATCGTGGAGCCGTCGCAGGGCATCGAGCTGGAGATGAAGCCGGAGCCCATGTCGGGCAGCGCGTTGATAACGAGCGCGCCGCATTCGGACGACGGGACGGGGCAGGTGTCGGCGGGAAGGCCGTAGCTTTCGACCGCGTCGATGTAGGGGATGCAGACCAGCTGGTCGATCTCGGAGACCAGGAACATGGGCAGCAGCTGGTGCGGGATGCCGCACAGATCCGGGAAGCCGGCCATGATCTGGCCCATGGTCATTTCGTCGAAGGTGACCATCATGCGGTTGAGCTCGTCGCTGTTGCCGTTCTTGCGGTCAGCCTTGCTCAGGAGGACCAGGTTCTCCGCGACGTAGCGGAAGATCTGGTAGGTCAGCTCGTGGCTCATGCGGAGGTTGGAGCCGCGCAGACCGAGGATATTCTTATCCATGAAGCCGTGGCAGCAGAAATAGGAGATCATCCAGCGATACCACAGCGCGCTGTTCATGGCGGGGATCAGATCCTTGGAGAAGGTGCCGAGCAGCATGCCCCACAGACGCGCCCACTCCCAGAAGTCATAGGCGGTGTCCTTGATGCCGCGCCACTCGCGGCGGACAGTGGCCATGGCGCCCTTGCGGTAGAGACGGCCCAGGCTGTGCTCGCCGTTGAGGATGCGGTCCATCTTGCCGGCAGTGTCGAGCGCCATGAAGTCGGCATACTCGCCCTTGGCGCGCTCCCAGTCGGCCTTGCAGTCGTTCAGGCGGTCCTGGCCGAACTGCTTCCAGTCGGTCGCCTTGAGCAGATCCCAGGCAATGGCGCCGAACTCGGCAAGGTTGGCACCCTGCTTCTTCCAGTCCATATTGTCTTTGGCTTTCCAGAACTTGGGATTCGGGTAAACCAGCTTTTCCTTTTTAGCCATTCTTTTCTGCCTCCTTGTGGATGCGTTTGATCTCCAGCGATTCGACAAAGGCCTGGCAGCGCGTACGCAGCTGGCCGGAGTTGCCGTTGTTGTAAAGTCTGTCGATCGAGAGGACCGGCCAGCCGTATTCATCGTGCATGATGTGGCTGACGAGCGCACGCTCGAAGCCCCAGTAGTCGCAGTACTTCATCTGCTCATAGATGATGCCGTCGGCCTTGTACTCCTTGGCAAGACGGTCGGCCGTCTCGCGGCGCTGGAGCACCTTTTCGTCGGCGATGTAGCGGGCGCATTCGCTGTGCTGCATCACGTGCAGACAGATCTGACGCAGCGCGTCCTCATCATCCTTGAGTTCGATGACCTCGCGGCCCGGCGTGGAGCCGAAGCAGTAACGGTCGGACACGACGAGAGCGCCGGTGCCTTCGATGAGCTTGGTCAGGTTCGGGTCGTCGATCTCGGAGCCGACGATCGCCACGCGGGCGCGGAAGGGGCTCTTCTTGTCGGGCTTGCGCTTTTTCAGCTCTTCGAGCGTCTCGCGCAGATACGGGAGGATCAGGTGCTTCGGGCAGGTGTAGGAGACCAGGTTGATCACATGGAATTCATAGCCCGTGATGATGGGATTGTCCAGCTTGCGCATCTCGCCGATCTCGGAGATGATCGAGCAGACCTCGTTGTGCTCCTTGACGGCCTCGCGGATTGCGGCGTCAGAGGTGTCGACG
>ONSQ01000051.1:6739-21355 GCA_900320465.1 uncultured Eubacteriales bacterium | reverse complement strand
GTCACGCTCTGGCCCAGATAGGCCTCGGCGTCGGCCTTCAGCTTCTGCAGCACCATGGCGGAAATCTCCTGCGGGGTGTAGCTCTTGTTGTCGATGGTCACCTTGTAGTTGGAGCCCATCTCGCGCTTGATCGAGGAGATGGTGCGGTCGGGGTTGGTGACGGCCTGGCGCTTGGCCACCTGGCCGACCATACGTTCGCCGTTTTTGGCGAAGGCCACGACGGACGGCGTGGTGCGCGCGCCCTCGGCGTTTGCGATAACGACAGCCTCGCCGCCTTCCATGACGGCCACGCAGCTGTTGGTAGTACCCAAGTCAATACCGATGATTTTACCCATGATGAATTCCTCCTGTATATCGAACTATTTTATTAACTGTGTATATAGAAACGGCAATCGCCGGTTTCTGCTGTCTAAAATCTAAAAACTAAAAGCTAATTCGCCACCTTGACCATGGCGAAGCGGATCACCTTGTCGCCCAGGCGGAAGCCCTCCTGAAAGACCTCGACGATCTCGTTTTCTCCCTTTGTCTCGTCCTCCACGTGCATCACCGCGTTGTGGAGCGTGGGGTCAAAGGTCTGACCCAGGGCCTCGATCTTCTCGACGCCCAGCTTCTGCAGGGTGGTGCAGAACTGATTCATGATCATCTCCACGCCCTTGCGGTAGGCCTCGTCCTCGGTGCCCTGCTGGATGGCGCGCACCAGGTTGTCGTACACCGGCAGGAACTTCGTCACCACGTCGGCGCGGACGTCGGCGTACAGACTGTCCTTTTCCTTCTGGCTGCGCTTGCGATAGTTGTCATACTCCGCCAGCAGCCGCAGATACGCGTCGGACGCGCCCTGGGGCGGCTCGGTTTTTTTCTCTTCCTTTGTTTCGGTCTTTTTCTCTGTCTTTGTTTCGGTCTTTTTCTCTGTCTTTTCGGACTTCTGCGTTGTATCCCCGGCCTTTTCCTCCGCCTCTTCGGCTTTGGGGGCCTGGTCTGTGACGACCGTTTCGCTTTCCTTTTCCGCGCTCTGTTCTTCCTCGCGGCGCTCCTCGGTCTTCTTCTCGTCACTCATCGTTAACGTCTCCCTTAATTATCAGCTTGTTATGCATGCCCTCGGGGGGCGCCTCGCCCCCGCCCAGCTTTCTGGAAAGGCCGTCGGCCAGGAAGCGGAGCTTTGCCGCCACGGCGCTGTAATCCATACGGGTGGGACCCACCACGCCGATCAGGCCGCGGGTGTTGTCGCCGGCGTCGTAGCTGGCGATCACCACGCTGGAGTCCTTCAGCTCCTCGGCCACGTTCTCCGGTCCGATCAGGACCCGGACCTCGTTGCTGTCGAGGAAATTGGCGCCCTCCGGCAGGATGTGTCCGCCGCCGGAGAGATAGCTCATCAGTCGGTGGGCCTTGTCGGGATCGCGGAACTCCGGCTGGCTCAGCAGCCGGTTCTCGCCCGAGACGAAGGCCGCGGGCGCCGCCGACGTGCTCAGCACCTCCAGTGCGAAGGAGGAGATCACCGCCGTGATACCCATGGTGTCGTCGGCGCTGCGCTCGGTGGCGCTGATCAGCACCGGGGTGACGGCCTCCTCGCCGATATGGGTAAAGTTGGCGTTGAACAGGGTGGAGAGCTTTTTGATCATTTTTTCGTCCACCGAGATCGGCAGACGCACCAGCTTGTTGCGCACGGTGTGGTCCGAGAGCATCACCACGATGATAAAGGTGTTGGCGTCCACATAGATGAGGTCGAAGCGCAGGATCGTGACGGCCTCGCGGGTGGTCAGCGCCATGGCGGGATAGTTGGTCAGCTGACTGGCCAGGCGGCTGACGTCGCTGATGGTGTCGTCCAGCTCCTTGAGCTTCTGGTTGAGGCGGCGGTTGATATCCTCGCTCTCCTCGATGGTCAGGCGCTGCTGATCCATCAGCTCGTTGACGTACATGCGGTAGCCCATCGCCGTGGGCACGCGCCCGGCGGAGGTGTGGGGCTGTTCCAGATAGCCCATGGCCACCAGCTCGGCCAGCTCGTTGCGGATCGTGGCGGAGGAGCAGCCCAGGCCCGCGTTCTGGGCGATGGCCTTGCTGCCCACCGGCTCGGCGGTCTGGATGTAGGCGTCCACGACAGCGGCCAGTATTTTCTTTTTCCGTTCGCTGATTGCCATCTTTAGCACTCCCGGCTCCCGACTGTTGGCACTCTTCCTTTTCGAGTGCTAATATACCATCGTGCCCCCGCTTTGTCAATAGTTTCGCCGGAAGGAAAAGGGAAAATTCACACTTTGGACAAATAATAAAACCGCCTGTGAGGCGGCTGTTTTGCGGGAGAATCGAGAAAAAAATACTGGGAGGGGTCAACCCCCTCCCAGCTGTGTATCAAGATCATTCACCCTGAAAACCGGGCTGCGTGTCCGGATCGGGGCCCTTCATGCTCCCGTACAGGCGCAGATTTTCGTGGAACGAAAAGCACTTGGACAGGACATGGGGCGTCTGGGCGCCGTGGGTCGCGGCGCAGGCCTCGTCAAAGTAGGCGCGCAGCTGCGCGCGGTAGTCCGGGTGGGCGCAGTTCTCGATGATGGCCAGCGCCCGCTCCTTGGGGCTGAGTCCCCGCAGATCGGCCAGACCCTGCTCGGTGACGATCACGTCCACGTCGTGCTCGGTGTGATCCACATGGCTGACCATGGGCACGATGCAGGATATCTTTCCCTCCTTGGCGATCGAGGCGGTCATGAAGATCGACAGACAGGCCCCGCGGGCATAGTCGCCCGAGCCGCCGATGCCGTTGTAGACCGTGGTGCCGTTCATCTGGGAGGAGTTGACGTTGCCGTACAGATCCGCCTCCACGGCGGTGTTCATGGCGATGACGCCCAGGCGGCGGATGACCTCCGGGCTGTTGGAGATCTCGCTGTCCCGCAGCACGATCCGGTCCCGGTAGCGGTCCAGATGCCCGATCAGCCGCGCCATGCCCGCCTCGGACAGAGACAGGGACGTGGCCGAGGCGAAGTCCGCCTTGCCGGCGTCCAGCAGATCCAGGATGCCGTCCTGCATGACCTCGCTGTAAAAGCGCAGATGGGAAAAGCCGCTCTCGCCCAGGCCCAGCAGCACCGCGTTGGCCACGGCGCCCACGCCGGACTGCAGCGGCAGGGAGTCCACGCTCAGCCGCCCGCAGGCCTTTTCGTTTTCCAGAAAGCGCACGATGTGCCCGGCTATGCGCCGGCTGGTCTCGTCCGCTCCGGGCAGGGCGCGGGGCTTTTCGGGCAGTTCCGTCACCACGACGGCGGCGATCTTGTCCATCTCGCAGCGCAGATAGGGTACGCCGATGCGCTCGTCCACCCTCGACAGGGGGATGGGCTCCCGCCGCGGGGGATCAGCCACGCGGTACACGTCGTGCAGGCCCTCCAGCTCCGCGCTCTGGCGCAGGTTCAGCTCCACGATCACCGTGGAGGCCAGATCCAGCCAGGTCTGGGAGCAGCCCAGGGCCGTCGTGGGGATCAGGTCGCCCTCCGGCGTGACGGCGGCGGCCTCAATGATGGCCACGTCGACCGGCCCATAGGCGCCGTAGCGGGCGTTCTGGGCAAACTCGCCCAGGTGGATATCGGAATAGGCCACGCCCGGCTCGCTCACGCCGTTGACCGCGGCGCGCAGGGGCTTGCTGGTCATATAGGGCAGGCGGCGCGCCAGGATGCCCGCCTCGGCCCAGGCGCTGTCGATCTCCTCGCCGGTGGAGGCGCCGGAGAGCAGCGTCAGGCGCAGCCGGCGCCCGGCTTTGGCCTGTCGGGCCAGGGCCAGCGGCACCGCCTTGGGGCAGCCCGAGGGGGTGAAGCCGCTGACGGCCACGCACATACCGTCGGTGATGAGCATGGCTGCCTCGTCGGCGCTCATGATCCTGCCGCGCAGCGCTTCACAGCGCAGTCTCTCTTCCCACATCATGGTTTCACTCCCAGCTCCGGGCAAAGGCGCGGGCCGTCTCCGCGCCGATCAACGCGGCCCCGGCGGCAAGCGCCTTGCGGTTGATGGCCTCGGTACCCGCGGGGATATGGCGCTCCACGGCCTCGGCAAGCTGCTCGTCCGGGAACAGGCGCAACGCGGCGTTGATGGCGCCCACCGCCACGATATTGGCCGTAAAGGCCTTGCCCACGGTCTCGCGGGCGGTGCGCAGGATGGGCACGGCGATGAAGCGCGTCCCCTCCGGCAGCGCCGCGGCGCTCAGCGAGTCGTCGATCATCACCACGCCGCCCTCCGCCAGGGACGGCGCGTAGGCGTTGAGGGAGGACTGGTTCAGCGCCAGCAGGAAGTCCGGCCGCAGGACCTTGGAAAACCAGATCTTTTCCCGGCTGACGATGGTTTCGGCCTTGCTGACGCCGCCGCGGGCCTCTGGCCCGTAGGCCTGGGACTGGACGGCCTGAAAGCCGCAGATGACCGCGGCCTCCGCCAGGATGACGCTGGCCAGGATGACCCCCTGTCCGCCGGAGCCGGCGAAGCGCATCTGATACTGCTGGCTCATGTCTTCGCCCCTCCGTTCTTTTTCAGACTCTCGCGGCTGCGCGCGATGACCTTGGCGTATTCCTCGGTGTACTCGGGATAGTCGTTGTAGCTCAGGATGCCGATCAGCTTCTTGTCGGCGCGCTCGTCCTCGCGCATGTTGTAATAGCGGGCCGTGGGGATCAGATTCTCCTTCTGCCAGCGCAGCATCTCCACCGCGTCGCCCTTCTTGTTTTTGCGTCCGTAGTAGGTGGGGCAGATGGAATAGACGTCCACCAGGGAGAAGCCCTTGTGCAGGATGGCCTGCTTGATGATATCGATGGTCTCACGGGCGTGGTACACGTCGCCCCGGGCCGAGAAGGAGGCCCCGGCGCCGGAGGCCAGGCGGGCGATGTCAAAGGGCCGGTCCACGTTGCCGTAAGGGGCGGTGGTGGCCTTGTCGCCGTTGGGCGTGGTGGGGGAATACTGTCCGCCCGTCATGCCGTAGATGTCGTTGTTGAAGGCGATGACCGTCAGACCCAGATTGCGCCGCGCGGCGTGGATCAGATGGTTGCCGCCGATGGCCGAGCAATCGCCGTCGCCGGTCAGGACGATGACGTGCAGACGGGGATTGGCCATCTTGATGCCGCTGGCAAAGGCGATGGCGCGGCCGTGGGTGGTGTGGATGGAGTTGAAGTCCAGATAGCCCGCCGCCCGGGAGGAGCAGCCGATGCCGGAGACGATGACGATGTCCTCGCGGTTGACGCCGCTTTCCTCGTCGTGGATCAGCTCGTCGATGGCCACGGCCACGTCCCGCATGATGACGCCGTTGCCGCAGCCGGGGCACCACATCTGGGGCAGGTGGTCGATGCGCATATACAGATGGACCAGATCACTGGGCATGTTTCTCGCCCTCCTTTTCCGAAAGCTTCGCCAGGATCTCGTCGGGTGTGATGACAGTGCCGTCCACCCGGCCCAGGAAATCCACGCTCACGCTGCCGCCGACGGTGCGCTGCACCTCGCGCAGCATCTGGCCGTGGTTGTGCTCCACCATCAGGATGCGCTTGAGCGAGCCCAGGCGAGCGCGCAGCCGGTCTTCCGGGAAGGGCCAGACCGTGATGGGCCGGAACATGCCGACCTTTTCGCCCCGCCGCCTGGCCTCCAGCACGGCGGACATGACGGCGCGGGCAGTCCCGCCGAAGCAGACCACGGCGGTTTCGGCGTCGTCCATGGCGTACTCCTCCACCCGGCAGATGTCGTCGACGTTCTTGTCGATCTTGTCCAGCAGCCGCGTCACCAGTCTGCCGGCGATCTCGTGGCTGTTGGTGGGGAAGCCGGACTCGTCGTGGGCGTTGCCGGTGATGTTGTAGCGCTCGCCCTGGCCGAAGGGCTTCATGGCGGGGACGTATTCGCCCTCCGGGACGAAGTAGCACTGCTTGTTGGCGCCGTCGTGGAAGGACATCTTGCGCCGGTTGATGAGCAGCGTCCGGGGGTCGGGCAACTCCACGCCCTCGCGCATGTGGCCCACGATCTCGTCCATGAGGAAGATCACGGGCGTGCGGTATTTCTCCGCCAGATTAAAGGCGCGGATGATCAGCGTATAGGTTTCCAGCACCGAGGACGGGGACAGGGCGATCACCGGGTGGTCGCCGTGGGTGCCCCAGCGGGCCTGCATATAGTCGCCCTGGGCTGGGCTGGTGGCCAGACCCGTGGAGGGACCGGCGCGCTGGACGTCCACCACCACGCAGGGGATCTCCGCCATGGCGCCGTAGCCCAGGTTTTCCTGCATCAGCGAGAAGCCCGGCCCGGAGGTGGCGGTCATGGCCTTCATCCCGGCGGCCGACGCGCCCAGCACGGCGGCGATGGAGGCCAGCTCGTCCTCCATCTGGATGAACTTGCCGCCCTCCTGGGGCAGGCGCAGCGCGCTCATTTCCGCGATCTCGGTGGAGGGGGTGATGGGATAGCCGGCGAAAAAGCGCATGCCCGCGGCGATGGCGCCCTCAACGGCGGCCTCGTTTCCCTGCATCAGAACAGCCTTCGACATTCCTCTCTCCCCCTTACTCTTCCATGTTCACAAGCCAGATGGCGTAATCCGGGCAGCGCATCTCGCACAGTCCGCAGCAGACGCAGCTGTCGGGATCTTGGATCGTGACCTTTTCGTTCACGACCGCCAGCACCTGGCGGGGGCAAAAGGCGGCGCAGATACCGCAGCCCTTGCACCAGGCGGGGTCGATCATCAGTTTTTTGCGGCCGTACATATGCCCGCCCCCTTACTTTTTCTGATAGCAGCTCTTGATATACGCGGCAAAGGACGCCTCGCCCACCACGGTGTCGCCCACCATTTCCTCGGTCAGCGTCCACTTGGAGAAGCGGATGATGGCTTCCTTGCCGTTTTTCTTCTGTTTGTTGACCCAGGCCAGCACGTCGAAGAGCCAGACCGGGGCGCGGCTGATGTTGGGCTCCTTGCCGGCGGCGGCGAAGAACATCCGCGCCAGCTCCTCATAGCTCCAGGTCTCCTTGCCGCCCACGTTGTACAGCTTGCCGCTGTCGCACATGTGCTCCACGATGAAGGCGGCGAAGTCCGGCGTGTCCACCACGTTGCAGTGGACGGCCTTGTTGCCCAGCAGCGTGACCTTGCCCTTTTCGATCATGGGCATGAAGACCTTGGCGATGTCGTAGAAATAGCCGCTGGGACGGAAGATGACCCAGTCCAGGCCGCTCTTTTTCAGCTCGGCTTCAAACTTTGCCTTGGCGTCCAGCATGGGCACGGACGGATTTCCGTCGGCCTTGAGCACCGAGACGTAGGCGAAATTCCTGACGCCGGCGCGTTTTGCCTCGGCAAGCAGATTCATGTTGCCCTGATAGTCCACGTCGTAGCAGCTGACGGTGGCGCTGGCCTTGGTCAGCCCCACGGTGGAGATCACCACGTCCGCGCCGTCGCACAGGCCGCGCAGGGTCTCCGGCTTTTGGCAGTCCGCCGCCACGGCGGTATAGCCCGTCAGTCCCGCTACCTCGCGCACGCTGCGGCCGGTGGCGATCACCTCGTGGCCCTGCTTCACCAGCTCGCGCAGGATGTCCTGTCCCAGATGTCCGAAGGCGCCCGCCAGAACAACTTTCATTTTCTTTCCCTCTCTTTTCTCGCCGTCCGTCGGGACGATCGGTTTTTTCTCCTCCAGGCTGGGGAAGTGGTATTTGCGCTTGCCCCGGGTCTTTTTGCCGTACTCGATGGCCTCTCTGGGGCAGCCGGACATACAGGCCATGCAGTGGGTGCACTTCTCGCCCCACACGGGACGGCCGTCCGTCAGCCGGATGTTGGCGCAGGGGCACACGCGCTCGCACTTGCCGCAGCCGATGCACGCGTCGGTGGCGTAAAAGTCCTTTGCCTTGACGAAATATTTATAGTACAGCTCGTTGACCGGCACCGTGGCGGCGATGGTGGCCGCGCCGGGCTTTTTCTCGCCGATGATGCCGCGCAGCGCGATGATCTCCGCGGCCTTGTCGATGGTGGGGATGGCCTCGCGAATGATGGCGCGGCAGGCGTCCTCGTCCTTGACGGTGAAGAAGATCGGATAGTTGGTGGGCATCTTCACGCTGGCGCTGCCGTGGTATACCAGTCCCTTTTCCTCGGCGAGCTTTTTGGCAAAATAGCCCGAGCAGCTCATTTCGCTGGCGGCGGTGAAGACGAAGAAAATGTCCCGGCTGCCGTTGAGGGGCGTGGCGCGCAGCCAGTCGGAAAGCAGGCGCGGCATCTCCGCCACGTAGACCGGCGAGACAACCACCCAGGGCTTTTCCGAGTAGAGCGCGCTGTGGTCCTGCGCGCGCAGCTTCGGCGTCAGGCTGACGGCCTCGTCACCGATCTTTTCGGCGATGCGACGGGCGGCAAAGGCACAGTTGCCTGTGGCGGAAAAATACAAAATCATGAAAGATAGCTCCTTTACTCCTTACTTGCGCGGCGGTCCAGCGCGGTATTGCGGAAATACAGCACAATGTCGATGGCCACCATCGCGATGTCGGCAAAATAAAACCAGATGGAATAGGCCCACACGCCGGTGCGGGCGTAGGTGATCAGCTTGCCCAGCAGGCCCACCTGATAGCCGAAGATCACGATGAACTCAAAGGTCACGCTCTTGCCCTTGGCCGTGCGCGAGCGCCAGGACTTGGCGATGTTGAAGGGCCAGGAAAACCCAAAAGCCACCAGCATGCCGATCTCACAAAGCTGAACGATATCCATTTGCAGTCGCTCCTTCTAGTATACAGATACAGATATTGGATAACCCAATCGATTATAGCACAGCCCTCCGCCACAGGCAACAGAAGAGGACGGAAAATGCTTCCAAAAAGAGAAGCTTGCGCGGCGGCCGTCGCCGGGGTAAGATAGAGAAAAAACGGGAGGGGCACAGCATGAGAAGAACAGACCGACAAATCACCGACCCCGGGCAGATCCGCGCCATCCTGGAGCGGGCGCGCGTGCTGCACCTGGGCATCAACGACGGCGAGCGGCCCTATGTGGTGCCGCTGCACTACGGCCTTGTCTGGGACGGCGACATGCCGGTTTTCTACGTCCACGGGGCAAAGGAGGGCCACAAGCTGGATCTGCTGCGCCGCGACGGGCGCGTGTTCGTGGAGATCGACACGGACGAGCAACCGATCGAAGCAGAAGCGGCCTGCTCCTACGGGGCGGCCTATGCAAGCGTCATGTGCCGGGCAGAAGCCCGCATCCTGGACGAGGGCGAGGAGAAGTGCGCCGCTCTCGCCGCGCTGATGAAGACCCAGACCGGACGGGACTTTACCTTCACGCCCCGGATGGCGGCGGGCGTCTGCGTCATCGCGCTGCACGCCGAGAGCCTCAGCGCCAAGGCGCGGGTGCTGTGAGGGCGGACCGTGTCGCTTTAAATCGCTGAAATTTTTTCTTGACAGGGGCCGCGGTGCGTGGTATCATGCAGCCAAACCGATGAAGAAGAGTAAGTAGGTCTCCCCTCCTTTCCCACAGAGAGCCGCGCATGGGTGCGAGCGCGGCGGAAAGTGCCGGACCGAATGGACTTCCGAGGGCAAGCAGAAACGCTTTTTTCGGGCGGAGTATGGGCGACGGAGCGGACTTCTCCGTTAACAACGATCCGCGCATGACTGTGCGTGAAAAGCGGGCGCATTGCGCCAAGCCGGGTGGCACCGCAGGAAGTATCCTGTCCCAGCAGTGGATGCTGGGGCGGGTTTTTTTATTTTGGAGGCGCAGACAATGAAACATCCCGGAAAGCGATGGCGGCGGTAAGCGTCTAACAGAAAAGAAAGATAAGGCCGTCTGTCACGAACATCGAAAGGAGAAACAATCATGAGCATGAAATCCCCCGAAATCCCTTACAAGATCTATCTTTCCGAGGATGAGATCCCCCAGGCCTGGTACAACGTGCGCGCGGACATGAAGACGAAGCCCGCGCCGCTGCTCAACCCCGGCACCGGCAAGCCCATGACCGCCGAGGAGCTGGGCGTCGTGTTCTGCGACGAGCTGGTTGCCCAGGAGCTGGACAACGACACCGCCTACATCCCGATCCCGCAGGAGATCCGGGACTTTTACAAGATGTACCGCCCCGCGCCGCTGGTGCGCGCCTACTGTCTGGAGGAAAAGTTGGGCACCCCGGCGCATATCTATTACAAGTTTGAGGGCAACAACACCTCCGGCAGCCACAAGCTCAACTCCGCCATCGCCCAGGCCTACTACGCCAAGAAGCAGGGTCTCCGCGGCGTGACGACCGAGACCGGCGCCGGCCAGTGGGGCACAGCCCTGTCCATGGCCTGCGCGTATCTGGGGCTGGACCTGAAGGTGTTCATGGTCAAGGTCAGCTATGAGCAGAAGCCCTTCCGCCGCGAGGTCATGCGCACCTACGGCGCCGAGGTCACGCCGTCCCCGTCCCCCACCACGGCCGTCGGCCGCAAGATCCTGGAGGAGTTCCCGGGTACCACCGGCTCGCTGGGCTGCGCCATTTCCGAGGCCGTGGAGGTGGCCACCTCCAATCCCGGCTACCGCTACGTGCTGGGCAGCGTGCTCAACCAGGTGCTGCTGCACCAGAGCGTGATCGGTCTGGAGGCCAAGGCGGCGCTGGACAAATACGGCGTGAAGCCCGACATCATCATCGGCTGCGCCGGCGGCGGGTCGAACCTGGGCGGCCTGATCAGCCCCTTTATGGGCGAAATGCTGCGCGGCGAGGCGGATTACCGCATTATCGCCGTGGAGCCCGCCTCCTGCCCCAGCTTCACCCGGGGCAAGTTCGCCTATGACTTCTGCGATACGGGCATGATCTGCCCGCTGGCCAAGATGTACACGCTGGGAAGCGGCTTCATCCCCTCGGCCAACCACGCCGGCGGCCTGCGCTTCCACGGCATGTCCCCCACGCTCAGCCAGCTGTATGCCGACGGGCTGATGGAGGCCCGCGCCGTCGAGCAGACCTCCGTCTTCGAGGCGGCGGAGATGTTCGCCCGGGTCGAGGGCATCCTGCCCGCGCCGGAGAGCAGCCACGCCATCCGGGTGGCCATCGACGAGGCGCTGAAGTGCAAGGAGACGGGGGAGGCAAAGGACATTCTCTTCGGTCTCACCGGCACCGGCTATTTCGATCTGGTGGCCTACCAGAAGTTCAACGACGGCGAGATGAGCGACTACATCCCCACGGACGAGGATCTGGCCCGTGGCTTTGCGGGTCTGCCCCAGGTGCCGGGACTGGCATAATACATAAACCGGAAAAAAAGGCTGCCGCAGAAATTGCGGCAGCCTTTGCTGCGCTCGTTGCAAAGCGGGCGAACTCATGCTAAGATGGAGGTATCTTCCCGAGAGGAGAGAACAACGATGAAAAAGAATTCCCGTCTGCTTGTGCGTCTTGTGATTTTCGGTCTTCTCGCCGCCGCTCTGTTCTTTGTCTGGCGCGGAACCGCCAACGTGTTCGTCAAGCTCTTCACCATGCTCTTCGCGGTGCTGTTCTGCGAGGGGCTGTTTGTGGCGCTGCTGCGGTTTCTCCGCCCCGCGTCCCACCGGGGACAGACCGTGGTGACCCTCATTTCCAGTCTGGGGAAATACGTGGCCGCCATCGTCATCCTCTGCTGGGGCCTGTCGATCCTGGGCGTCAACGTCTCGGGCATCCTCGCCAGTGTCGGCATCCTGACGCTGGTCGTCGGCTTCAGCGCCGAGAGTCTGATCGCCGACGTGATCACCGGCTTTTTCATGCTGTTTGAAAACCAGTACAACGTGGGCGATATCGTGGAGGTGGGCGGCTTCCGCGGCACGGTCAGCGAGATCGGCATCCGCACCACCGCCATCACCGACGTGGGCGGCAATGTGAAGATCATCAACAACTCGGATATGAAAAATATCCTCAACCGCTCCGACCGCTCCTCCATTGCCGTGAGCACCATCGACATCCCCTACGCCACCGATCTGGAGGCGCTGGAGGCCCGGCTGGGCGCGCTGATGGAGGAGATCTATCAGAAGCACAGCGACGTCATGCTCTCCGCCCCGGAATATCTGGGTGTGCAGGCGCTGGGCGCCTCCGGCGTCACGCTGCGCTTCATCGTCAACGTGGAGGAACAGAACATTTTTGCGGCCAACCGCCTGCTCAATCACGACCTGCTGCTGGGCTTCCGGAAGCTGGGCGTCGAGTGCCCCTTCCCCCAGCTGGATGTGCACCAGCGCTGACGGAGCGTCTCCATGGACGAAAACGAAGGCCTGCTCCCGCCCGAGCGGGAGTATAACATGCCCACCGCGCAGGAGGAGTTCAACGAGCCCGCGCCGGAGCAGGAGCACCTGTTCCGCGCCGAGACGCCTGTTGAGCCGGTCGCGGTCATATCGGCCCCGGCGGGGCGCGCCGGCGCCGTCCGGCGGGCCGTCCGCTATGTGGCGGCCACGGCCGCAGCGGCTGTGGTCCTGTCCCAGGCCCCTGCGCCTCCGGCGGAGATCGAGCCGGACTGGATCGATCTTCCCACCGATACCAAGATCACCTGCGCCGCGGTGCGTCCCGACGAGCCGGACAGGCTGTATGTCTCCGATTTCAGCTTAGCTCACAGCGAGGGGGCGGAGGAGCTCCGCCTTTCCTATTATCTGGATTATCCCGACGGGACCTCTATCCCCTGCGGTCGCGGCACCGCCTGCGGCCGCGACGCCATCGTCTCGGAGCTCGACGGCTGGGTTCGCGGGGATTCCACGTACATTCTGTACGACGACGCAGAGGAAAACCCCTACGACTACGACTCCGATCCGTCCTTTTGGGAGAACAATGTGCACAACGGTAACCTTGGCATCATGCTCAGACGCATTCCGATCGACAGCTATGTGGAGGGCATGGTCTTTCGTGAGGTCCTCACCTTCCGGATAGACGGGGACTATTACCGGATGACCAGCACGCGCCCGGTACAGCTGCTCCCGCCCGACCCGGAGATCCGCACCGAGCTGGAGGCCCTTGATCTGGGCGAGGGGATGAGCGAGGGGCATTTTCGCGCCGTCATCCATCCCGCGGCGGGCGACGACCATGACTATTTCTTTGGAACCTCCGGACAGCTGATCGACGAGCATTGGGATGTTTACGGCCCACTGCTGGAAGGCGACGATGCCCTTCTCGAAGAAATGGCTGTTCGCTCGCTGGAGGGCTTTTGCGTCCGCTGGTATGACGCCGACCACCGCTTTTTGCACAGCGGCTGGGTCATCGTCGACGGCAACGATGATCGCTGGACGCTGCCCACGCTGAGCCGGGAGGGCCGGGATTTCGTTCTGCGCTATGACGGCCCGATCCACAGCGGCTCGACAAACCCGCTGGCCGCCTACTACAGTCTGGAGGTGGTGCTCGTGGACGCCTCCACCGGCTGGACCTATCTGATCGAATCGCCCCAGCTCCCCATTACGGATTAAAACCGGGGCGCCGAGGAATTTTGCCATCACCCGGTACAGAGGCCGGTAGAGGATCAGCGTGAAGACAAAGTTCCCGCCGCAGTGGGCCAGGTCATAGGGGATGCCCGCCACCCACATGGCGAAGAAGGCCTCCCAGCCGCCGTTGATGGCGAACCATTCCAGGTACATCAGCGGCCCGAACACCAGCCCGAACACCGCCGCGATCACCGCCCAGATAACGGCGGAGTCGTTGCGGCGGAAGGCCATGGCCACCGCCACCAGCAGCGGCCAGGTGTACAGATAGCCGAACCACCAGACCCCGCCGCCGAAGATCAGCCCCTCCAGCATGACGTAAATGGCCACGGAATACAGCGCCCGCCAGCCGAAGAAGACCGTCGTGAGGATGATGATCACGGCGTTGAGGTTGATGTTGGGGACGGAGGCCAGCGCCGCCTTTGTCGCAAACAGCAGCGCCCCCATCAGCGCGAGGATGCAGATTTCCTTTGCGCTGAGCTTACCAGCCGGTCGTGAGGGTGATCTCATAGCTCTCGCCGTCCGCGATCATCGTCGTGTCGACGCCGGTCATGAGCATCTCGCCGCCCTTGGTGAAGCACCACCACTGCTGCGCGCTCTCGTCGGCGGTCTCGCCGTCAACGGTCAGCACGTACAGGCCGTACTCGCTCTCGGTCCCCTCGATCAGGCTCTGCTCCTCGAGCGCGGCGCGCAGCGTCTCGGCGTCAGTCGCGATCGAAAAGTCCTTGCTGCTTCCGTCGCCGTGCACGACGGTGACGGTCAGCTTCTTGCCGCCCTCCTGAGCCGCCGGCTTATTAGCGTTGAAGAGCACGAGTGCGCCGATGACGAGTACAAGCAAAACCGCCACGGCAATGATGATGTTTCTGGTTTTTTTGTTCATGATAACATCTCTCCTTTCTTATTTTTCACCGAACATCACACAAGGAAAAAAGAGAGAAGATGGGGCATCTGACCCATACCCCAAATTCGGTCCGCGGATCCTTGTGCGACACGGCGCCTCCCTTCGGCGGCGCCGTACGGGCAGGTCTTCTGACTTCGGAGGCTTCGGATGCGCGCCGTAAAAACGTCGTTTATCCGCCGCCCCGCTTCACAGTGACGGCCTCGCGTGAGAATTGCACTCACATTCCCCTGTTGACTGCGGCCCGATCCCCGTTTGCACGGTTACGGCGCAGATCCCGTTTCGATCGCTTGCGGCGAAGAGTATATCACGAAGCCGCCGGGAAAACAATCCCGGCGGCTTTTTTCCTTGTTCGATTTTTTACAGGTCAACTTTTTCAAAAATTGCCTCCGCGCGGCGG
>ONSQ01000051.1:0-6726 GCA_900320465.1 uncultured Eubacteriales bacterium | reverse complement strand
CCGCGCCGATCACCAGCACGCCGAGCTTTGCCCCCAGATGCTGCGGGTCGGGGGTGTCCAGCACGTCGCGGAAGAAGGGCAGGACAAAGCTGCAGGCCTCAAGAGCAAAGATGAAGAGGAACACGCACAGCGACACGACCAGAAACGGCTTGCCGACCGCCGCGGGGTTTTTGTACAGCCGCGGCAGGAACAGCGCGTTGAACGCGCCAGCCACGACAAGTGCCAGACCGAAAAGCGCGACGTTCACGTCCATGCCCGCGGGGTTGGGCCCGAGCTTCAGCGCGCCGCGCAAAACCGCAAAGGGCACGCAGGCGGCGAGCTGCATCAGCTCCATGATCGCGAAAAACAGCGCGCGGGCGCGCACCGCGTCCCTCTTTCGCACGGGCAGCAGCAGCGTGTAGTACAGATCGTTGTTCTCGCGCGCGGCCAGACAGGCGTAAAACAGCCCCAGCGAAGAAAAAAAGATCGGCAGATACATGGGATAGCCGGGGATCAGCATCATCGCCCCGAAGGCGAGGAACATCCAGCTTGTCGGATGCGCGAAGAGCGCAAATTCCTTTTTCAGCAGCTTAGCCATCGTCTCTCGCCTCCCTGTCCAGGTGCACCATGATCTCCTCCAGGTCGGACGCGTGCCCGCCCAGCTCCTCAAGCTCGCCGCGCTCCACCAGGGCGGTGAAGCCCTCCTTGGCGCGCTTGCAGCCGATGAGCCTGTCTTTATTCGTCTCCGCCTGCTCCGCCGTCAGCTCCACCGTGCGGTATTTCTCCCGCAGCTCCTTCAGCGGCAGGGAAAAGACGATCTCGCCGCTGCGGATATAGGTCACGTCGTCGGCGCATTTATCCAGATCCTCGGTGATATGGGTCGAGAAGAGGATGCTCACGCCCTCGTCCGCCAGATCGAGAAACACGCCGCACAGCTCGTCGCGCGAGACGGGATCGAGCCCGCTGGTGGGCTCGTCCAGGATCAGCAGCTCCGCCCGGTGGCTGAGCGCCAGGGCCAGCGCGTACTTGACCTGCATGCCGGCCGAAAGCGCTCTGGGCGTCTTGCTCTCGTCCAGGGCAAAGAGCTTCAGATAGCGCTGATAGGCCGCCTCGTCCCAGTTGTCGTAAAAGCTGCGGGTCACGGCCGTGATGGCGGCGAGCTTTTTGTTGGGGTAATAGTTGGCCCCGCCGGAGACAAAGCCGATGCGGCGCTTGATCTCCTGTTCATGCGATGCAAAGTCCAGACCGAAAAAGCGCACCTCGCCCGCCGAGGGGTGGACGATGTTCAGCATGCTTTTGAGCGTCGTGGTCTTGCCCGCGCCGTTGCGGCCGATGAAGCCCATGATCCGCCCGCGCGCAAGCGAGAAGCCCGCGTCCCTGAGTCGGAACGCCGGGTACTCCTTGCACAGGCCGCGGATCTCCAGCACCGTCTCAGCCATCGTCCTCGCCGCCTTCCATCAGATCGTGTACCTTTTCGATAAAGGTGTTGAACATGCTCTTGGGCGGGATCGCGATGCCGCGCTTTTCGTCCGCCAGCAGGATGATCGTGTCGCCGGGCTGGATGTGGAACATGTCGCGCATCTCCTTGGGAATGACGATCTGTCCCTTTTCGCCCACCTTTGCCGACGCCGCCAGCTTGTCCTTCGGTGCTTTCATAGCTGTCTCCTTTCCGTTGGAAAAGTATGATTTGTTATACTAATCATACTATATCCCCCGTCTTAAGAAAAGTCAAGACTTTTCCGCTTGCGCCGCGGCGTGTCGAATGGTATGATAAGTTGATATATTATAGAAAAGAGCGTTATATGAAATATAAATGCCTGGTCTTTGACCACGACGACACGGTCGTCAACAGCACCGCGACGATCCACCACCCCTGCTTCCAGCAGTATCTGGACGAGCGTTACCCGGGGCGGACATGCTCGCTGGAGCATTATTTTATTGAAAACTTCTCCCCCGGCTTTCTGGAGATGTGCCGGGGCGAGTACGGCATGGACGACGACGCCATCGCCGACGAGACGGTCTACTGGCTGAACTATGTGGAGGGCCACGTGCCCGCGGTCTACGACGGCATCCGCCAGATCATGGAGGAACAGAAGGCCGCCGGGGGTCTGATCGCCGTGGTATCCCACTCCCACGCGCGCAACATCCGCCGGGATTACGCCGCCAACGGTCTGCCGGAGCCGGACGTGATCTACGGCTGGGAGCAGCCGGAGAGCGAGCGCAAGCCCGCCCCCACGCCCCTGCTGCGGATCATGGCGGACTACGGTCTGAAGCCGGAGGAGCTGCTGGTGATCGACGATCTCAAGCCCGGCTACGACATGGCCCGCGCAGCCGCCGTCCCCTTTGCCGCCGCCGGCTGGGCCAACGACATCCCGGAAATCGAGCGCTTCATGCGCGCCAACTGCCCGCTGTACTGCAAGACCGTGGCGGAGCTGGCAGCTTATCTCTCAACTTGATTCTTCAGGTGGAACTGTTATCATGAAATGCTTTCGTAAAGTGCTCCCGCTCCTGCTTGCGTGCGCGCTGCTGCTCGCCCTCTGCCCGGCGGTCATGGCCGAGGAGGCGGACGAAGCGGCCGACTTTGCCGGCAAGAGCTGGGAGGAGATCGTCGGCGACTTTCTCGCCGAACACAACACCAATCCCGACTCCGTCGCCTGCGGCTGGTGCAACACCGTCACCGGCGAGGAGCACTATATCAACGGCGATCAGTATATGGTCTCCGGCAGCATGTACAAGGTGCCGATGAACATGATCTTCACCGAGAAGGTGCACCGGGGCGAGATCTCGTGGGACACCTTCATCGGCGGCTACCGCTATGAGTACTGCCTGCACGCCACGATCGTGGACTCCAACAACGAGGTGGCCAAGGGCATGTGGGACTATCTGGGGGGCTATCAGCCCTACCGCCACATCCTGGCCCCCTACATGGGCGAGGACCCGGAGACCGTGGACGAGAAGTTCTACGAGAACAACTTCTCCACCCCCCGGCAGATGATCTACGCCCTGAACCTGCTGGCCACCGAGTCAGAGCGCTTCCCCCGTCTGATCGAGGAGATGATGCAGGCCGAGCCCAACCGCTATTTCCGCGAGCGGGAGCACGACTATGACATCGCCCAGAAGTACGGCTACTGGCCGGACCCCAACGGCTGGCACGTGGCGCTCAACGACTGCGCCATCATCTTCACCGAGGAGCCGATCTGCATCGTGATCTTCATCGACTCGGTCAACGAGCAGGCCAGCCGCACGCTGCTCAAGGACTACTGCGATCTGATGATCGACTATACGGTGTACTCCACCGCCGCGCGCAAGGAGGCCGAGCGCATCGCCGCCGAGGAGGCGGCCATCGCCGCGCTCAACCAGGCCACGGCCGCCCCGGAGGAGACGTCGGCGCCGGCGCCTGACGGCGAGAACACGCAAGAGCAGCACCCGTCCGCGCCGCAGAGCGAGCCGGGCATGCCGGCCGCGGAGGAAGAGCGCGCGCCCGGGCTGTTCTGGCCGGTCGTGCTGGGGCTCGGCACGCTCTCGCTCGCCGTCTGGCTCAGTCTGCGGGCGATGCGCCGCGCGCGGCGCGGGAAGCTGTCGCTGCCCTGGGCGCTCGCGGCCGTGCTGTTCGGCACGGCGGCGATCCTGGTCTGCCTGCTGCCGGACGGGCAGACGGCAAAGCCCGCCGCTCCCGCCGCCGCGGCGGCGGACAGCGCGTCGAGCAAGGAGGCCCAGGCCGCGGTGACGGACTTTTTCGATTCGCTGATCGCGCGCGACTATCAGCGCGCCTGCGCGCGCCTGTCCGGCGTCGCCGCGCTGGGACTGGAGGACAGCCCCGCGAGCGAGGACGCCGCGCGGCTGATGGAAGCGGTGCGCGCAAGCTGGAGCTGGCGGCTGTACGGCGACTGCAATCTGACGCGCAGCGGCGCGACGCAGCAGGTGATCTTCAACTCGCTTGATCTTGCGCGCATGCGCGACGACATCCGCGCCGCCACGGAAGACGAGGTCGAGCGTCTGGCCGCCGAGCTTCCGGCGGACGAGATCTACGCCGAGGACGGCGGCTATCTCCCGTCCTTCACCGAGCGCGCCTATGCCGCGGCGCTTGACGACGTTCTCGCCCACGCCGACGAATACTATACCGCCACGGGTCTGAACATCCGCCTTGTAAAGGATGGCGGCGAATGGCTGATCGTCCCCGACAGCGCCCTGTACGGCGCGCTGACGGGCGGCGCGGTCCGCTGAAAGGAGGGGAGGATCTATGCAACGCAAGCAGAATAACGCTCTTCCCTTCTCCTACCGGGCAATTGGGATCGCGCTCTTTGCGCTGTGCCTGCTGCTGCTCCTGTGGGTCGCCGGGCACGTTCATCCCGACCTTGCCACGGCCGCTTCCCCCACGCAGAGCGCGTCCGGCGCATCCGGTACGGCAGCCGCGAGCACGTCCGGCACGGCCCGGACGGCCGAGGCGGATCTCGCCGGCCGCTTTGAACAGTATGTCAACAACGACATCCACGCCCATGCGCTGGAGGATCTTACGTATATCGAGCGGCACTATGCGATCCCCGAGAGCGCGCTGATCGCGCCCAGGCCCGACCCCGCCCGCTTCGGCGAGACGGACGATCCCGCCGTCGTGCAGGCGGTCGTCGAGTCGGCCGCCGCTCTGCTGGGCGGCCAGAAGCTGGCCTGGAATCCGGACATCGCCTTTATGCCCGGCAGCACGATCAAATACTACTGCGACGAGACGATCCTGGTCATCGCCTGGAAGGAGGCGCTGGGCAACAGCGCCGTGTCCTTCGGCGAGATCAAGACCGCCGACGGCTCGCAGATCCGCCGCTATATCGTCAACAACAGCTACGGCTCGGACATGCAGCTCTATGCCTCGGACATGGCCCGGGACGTGAACGCGGTCATCGCGCTCAACGGCGATTTCTACGCCTTCCGCAAGATCGGCATCACGGTCCACGCCCGCCAGCTGTACCGCAACGCGGGCAAGACGCTGGACACCTGCTTCGTCACGGCGGGCGGCGATCTGATCTACGCCCACCGGGGCGAGCTGGACTCCGACGAGTCCGTCCGCCGCTTCATCGAGGAAAACAACGTGGTGTTTTCGCTCTCCTTCGGGCCGATCCTGGTGGAAAACGGCGAGCTGAAGAGCGCCGAGAGCTACGGCAGCTACCCCATCGGCGAGATCAACAACATCTATTCCCGCTCCGGCATCGGCCAGCTGGGCAAGCTGCATTACCTCATCGCCACGCTGGGCGAGCAGGGGCCCTATAACACCCGCGCCCAGCTCTACACCTTTGCCGGGTATCTGGCCGCCAAGGGCTGTGAGAGCGCTTACGCCCTGGACGGCGGACAGACCGCCACCATGATCTTCAACGGCAGTACCTTCAACCGGGTGGACTGGGACAGCGAGCGGACCATGAGCGATATCATCTACTTCGCCACGGCGAAGGACAGCGGAGAGGGGGTGGGCGCATGAGCGAGGTCATGCTGACGATCGGCTCGCTGAGCCTGTATAAAAGCGCGCTGGTGATCGCGTTCGGCGCGGCGGCCTGCTTTGCGCTTTTTTACGCGCTGTACAGCGCCCACGGGGGCCTGGGCGCGGCGGCCTGGCTGTTTGCCGCGGCGGATATTGTGCTGAGCGTGCTGTTCTGCCGCTTTCTGCACTACTACTGTCACAGCGAGCAGTATCCCTCCTTCTGGCAGGCCATGACCCGCTATTCCACCGGCGGCTATGTGCTCGCCGGGCTGGTGCCCGCGGCGCTGTGCGCCGGGTGGCTGGTGAAGCTCGCGGGACTGACGGGGAATCCGGGGCGGCTGTTCGACTGCTTTGCCCCCGGGGCGCTGCTGGGCTGCGCCATGATAAGGCTCAGCGCCCTGTTCAACACCACCTGCCGGGGCAAGATCGCCGTCAAGACGCCGCTGCTGCAGCACCTGCCCCTGGCCTCGCCGGCCACGATGAGCTCCGGCGCTTCGGACTGGCGTTTTGCCAGCTTCTTTGTGGAGTTTTTGCTGCTGATGGGGGCGGCGTATCTGACGCTGCGCTTCTTCTACCGGCGCCGCCGCCAGAGCATGAAGGGCGATCTGACGCGCGACGGCAACGTGGCGCTCTTCGCGCTGATGCTGCTGGGCGCGGCGGAGGTGGTCATCGACAGCACCCGCTATGATTCCAGCTTTCTGCCCTTCAACGGCTTTGTCAGTCTGGGACAGATCGTTGCGGGACTGTGTCTGCTGGCGCCGCTGATCGTGTGGTCGGTGCGCTCGGTGCGTGTAAACGGCCGGAGCGGCTTCCACTGGGCGATCTGGGTGCTGTGGTTTGTGTGTCTGGCCGCCGCGGGCGGGCTGGAGTTTCTGGTACAGCGCCGGGGCCACTGGTATCTGCTGTGCTACACGGGCATGAGTCTGGCGGTATGCGGCATCGTGCAGCTGAATCTGGCCATGTTCAAAAGTCTCTGGGCAAAGAAAAAGCGCAAAAGCGCGGCATAAAAAGAGAACCCCGGGTCGAAAGACCCGGGGTTCGTTTGTATGGTATTATCGCGGCGCGCTCCGCCGGGGCGTCGGCCCCTACTGTTCCCTCACATTCAGCGTAAAGCGGTTGCGCTCGACGATGGCGTGCTCCACATTGAGCACATAGTCGATCTCCACACTGCCGCCGTCGGCGCCGAAGTCGTGGCGGATGCGCTTGGTGTCCATGCCCAGGGTCGCCATGCCGAAGGGCGTCTCGTACTGGAAGCGGTTCTGCTCGCCCCGGCGGAAGACCATGCG
>ONSQ01000008.1 GCA_900320465.1 uncultured Eubacteriales bacterium | reverse complement strand
TGACGCCGCTGGAAAAACGACGTCAGTCTGTTGCTTAATTCTCATAACCCTGCATTAGGGGCCTCTTTTGTGCTGTCCGCACAATCCGGGGCAGTTCACAAGGAGGGGGCTTTGGGCATAAAAAAGATCAAAACGAAGTGGAGACCACTTCGTTTTGATCTTGTATAAATGAGAGGAAAAAAGGAGAAAAATGAAAAAGATTCTTTTTTGTGTTTACGCTGTCAGAATACCAGTAATTTGTTAACGAAGTAAGAGAAATACTGTTTCATAATTGTAAAATAATGAGAATGTCTTACACGCGCCGCGCCTGACGGCGCTTTTTTGCGTGTTCACTGCGGCGCAAGGGGCTGGCTGCCAACGGCGCATGCCGATCGGGAGGGCGCGAAACCTTGACACTCCAGCGGCAAAATGGTAAACTATGATGAATTACTGTGTACGCAGATACACGATGAAGGAGACTAAAAGGCGTGTCACATTTGCTTCTTCGAAATAAAACAACAAGACTGATCACGGCGCTGCTGCTTTTGTGCGCGATGCTGCTTTCGGCCTGCGCCGGACTGCCGGAGCTGCCGCCCCTGCCGGGGCAGAGCGAGGACGTTGAGCCGACGAGCGCCGCCGAACAGCCCCAGAGCGCGCCGGAGGCCACGGCCGAGCCCACGCCGGAGCCCACACCGGAGCCCTATCGCACCGACGTGGTGCTCAGCGAGCTGCAGGCCAAGAACAAGGCCACGGTGACGGACGCCGACGGGGAGTTTTCCGACTGGTTCGAGCTTTACAACCCCGGCGCGGAGAGCTGCGACATCTCCGGCTGCTATTTCTCGGACGATGAAAACGAGCCCATGAAGTGGCAGCTCGGCGAGATGATCCTCGCCCCCGGGGAATACCGGGTGATCTACTGCTCGGGCAAAAACCGGACCGAGGGCGAAATGCACACCTCCTTCCGCCTGTCCAACAACGGCGATACGCTGCTCTTTTCGTCCCCGGAGGGACAGGAGATCTGGCGCTTTACTTATGAGAAATGCCCGGCTGACGCTTCTCTGAGCATCAGCGGCGAGAGCTATGAGACCGGCTATTTCCCCACGCCCGGCTGGCCCAACACCGAGGACGGCTACGAGCGCTTTGTGGCCGCCAACGATCGGCACGGCGCGCTGGTGGTCAACGAGGCCATGACCTATAACGACAGCTTCCACTTCCACGCCGGCGGCTTCTACGACTGGGTGGAGCTGCGCAACGTCTCGGGCGAGACCATCAATCTCAGCGACTATTACGTGACCGACGACAACGACGAGCCCATGCAGTTCCAACTGCCCGCGGCCGTGCTGCGGCCCGGCGAGACCTACGTGGTCTTCTGCGGCGAGCCGCTGTTGGCCACGGCCTCGTGTCATGCGCCGTTCAAGCTCGCCTCCTCGGGCGACGCCTTTTACATCTACCGCGCCGACGGCAGTCTGTCGGACTATGTCAGTCTGTACGGCGTGCCCTTTAATCTGAGCAAGGGCAGAGTCAGCGACGAGAGCGGCTTTTTCTTCTTCTCCTCGCCCTCGCCCGCGGCCCAGAACAACGGCGCCTGGGCGCGGCGGACCGCCCTGCGGCCCGAGAGTCTGACCCGCACCGGCGTGTACAACGGCGTGGCCGGCGTGGACGTGGAGCTCACCGGCGAGGGGACCATCTACTACACCCTCAACGGCAACCTGCCCGACCGGGCCTCCTACGTCTACAACGGCCCCATCCATCTGACCGAGACCACGCTGATCCGCGCCGTGTCCATGACGGACGGCAAGCTGCCCAGCCAGACGGCCAGCTTTACTTATGTGATCAACGAAAACCACACGCTGCCCGTGGTGTGCGTGGCGCTGGAGCCCATGAAGCTGGACGTGCTGTACAACCACAACGGCCACATGGAGTATGACTCGCACACCGAGTTTTACGACACCGACGGCGGCAGCTTCAGCTCCGACTGCATGATCACCCTGCACGGCGCGGCCTCCCGCAGCGCCTGGGCCAAGAAGAGCTTCAAGGTGGTGTTCCGCGACCGCTACGGCGGGGACATCCGCTATGACCTCTTCGGACAGGGCATTACCGAGTTCCACTCGCTGAACCTGCGGGGCGGCGATTCGGTCACGATGAAGACCTTCCGCGAGCCTCTGTCCGCCGAGTTTGCCGAGCGCGTGGCGGTGGAGGATCCCTATGCGCTGGATTCGCGCTTCTGCATCCTGTATGTCAACGGCAAGTACTACGGCATCTACTCGCTGCGCGAGGCCTACTCCAACAAGTATATCGAGAGCCACACCGGCTCGCCGGAGGATCTGAACACCATCAGCCGCGCCCCCATCCGCATCGAGTATCAGCCGGAGCTGTTCCAGCTGCATAACTTCATCATCAGCTGCGATATCACGAACCCGGATAACTACCAGTATATTGCCGACCGGGTGGATCTGCAGTCCTTTGCCCAGTGGCTGCTGCTGGAGACCTACTTCAACAACCGCGACACGGCGGGCAATATCCGCTATTTCCGCGGCGTGCAGCCGGACAGCAAGTGGCGCACCATGTTCTTCGATCTGGATATCTCCATGGAGAACGGCAACGCCGTCATCTGGGAGGTCATCAATCCCGCTGAGTCCCAGATCGGCCGCATGCTGACGAACCTGCTCAAGAGCCCGGACTTCAAGCAGCTGTTTTTGGAGACCGCCTCGGGCATGTACAACAACGGGCTGGGCTATGAGCTGGTGCTGGAGATCTTCGATAGGATGGTCACCGAGCTGGAGCCCGAAATGAATCGCAATCTCAACCGCTGGGGCGAGGGGCGGGCGCTGTATGACGCGAACCTTGCCGCCCAGCTGGCGCGCTTCAACCAGGCGCGCGACGACAGCTGGCTGAAAATCGTACAGGACTTTTCCGGCGCGGACGACGAGACCATGGCGCGTCTCTTCCCGCCGAGAGGATAAGGAAGACATATGAGCAGAAAAAGACAAGGAAGTCACAGCAGCAAGCCCAAACGGATGAGCGTGGCAGCCATGATCCTGCTGGACGTGCTGGCTATCGGAATCGGCCTGGTGGTGTTCGCCCTGTTCCATCACGTGCTGCCGACCTATTTCGGCTTCGGCGTGAAGAAGAGCGAGCCGGTGGTGCTGGCCACCCTGCCGCCGCAGCCGGCCGTCAGCCTGGAGCCCACCGCCGCCCCCGCGCAGAGCGAGGGGACGGAAACAGAGGAGGCGGAGCCCACGCCCGAGCCCACGCCCACGCGCGTCTACTCCGGCGTCTGGGGCGAGAAGTTCGCCGACAAGTTCACCGAGGGAGAGGTCATCCAGACCGAGAACAGCTACCGCAGCGAAAACGTCAGCGTGACGGTGGAGCGCGTGGTGGAGGACAGACTGGTCTACTACGTGGCGGACGTCTACGTCAGCGATCTGAAATACCTGGGTACGGCCTTCGCCCACGGCGAGGGCAACGGTGACTTCCGCTCCGGCCTTGCGGAGATCGACGCCATGGCCAAGCGTGTCAACGCCATCGTGGCTATCTGCGGCGACCACTACCACGGCCGCCAGGAGGGACTGATCGTCCGCAACGGCGTGCTGTATCAGGAGACCCCCTTCCAGGATGTGTGCGTGCTGTATACCGACGGACGCATGGAGACCATGACAAGAGACGAACTGGACATCGAGGCCGTCAAGGCCGCCGGAGTCTGGCAGGCCTGGAGCTTCGGCCCCGGACTGCTGGACGCGGAGGGACACGCCAAGACCTTCGGCGATCACCAGGCGAACGTGATGGGCATCAACCCCCAGAACCCGCGCTCGGCTATCGGCTATTACGAGCCCGGCCACTACTGCCTGGTGGAGATCGAGGGTAACCGCGCCGGCTGCTTTATCGGCTCCTACGGGCTGACGCTCAGCGAAATGGGTACGCTGTTCGAACAGATGGGCTGCAAGTGCGCCTATAACCTGGACGGCGGCCGCAGCGCGGCGATCGCCTGGATGGGCGAGCGGATCAACGTCAACTACGGGCGGACCCTGTCGGACATCATCTATGTCACCGACACGCCCGTGGAAAGCGAGGGCTGAGAAATGAAGAGATTGCTTCCCCATATCTGTCTGGATATTTCCGTTATTTTCATGGTGCTCTTCGTGCTGGATCGCATCAACGGCGCGATGAACTTCCTCTCCCGCGACGTGTTCAAAATCCCGTTCGCTGTGTTTCTGGTGCTGGTTTTCATCGAATCGATCGTTCTGATCGTCTATCAAAGAAGGGACTGAGTCAAGTGAGACGCAGGAGAATGACCCTGATCGCGTGCCTCGCGGCCCTGGCGCTCTGCCTGGCCGCCTGCGGCGCGCAGACGACCGCCGCCGATCCCGAACCGACGGTCGAGCCCACGCCGGAGGTGCTGACGCTGGGATCGCTGACCGTGACGAGCGAGCTGACGGCCATCGATCTGGAGCAGACCGGCGCCTCGCTGGAGGATCTGATGCGCCTGAGCGGCAAGATCGACGGCGTGAGCGAGATCTCCCTGGGCGTGACCAGGGGGACGCTGGCCCAGCTGCAGGCTGTGCGCGCCGCCTTCCCCAACGCACATGTGAGCTGGGAGGCAGCTCTGCCCGGCGGCCGGGTGGCCGACGACGTGCAGGAGCTGGATCTCTCCGCTGCCACGGACGATGAGGTGCCGGACATCTGCGCCGCCCTGGCGCTGCTGCCGGAGCTGCGCACGATCAATCTGGCCGGCGAGGGAGACGTGACCGCCCTGAGCTTTGAGAGCCTGGACGCCATCGCCGCTGCCGCGCCGGAGGCGGAGCTGAACTGCCGCTTTGAGCTCTTCGGCCAGACGGCCGACTGGACCACGGAGGAACTGCGATACGACCACAGCCTCCTGGGCGACGATTGCATCGACGCCTTCCGCGCCGCGCTGCCGTATCTGCGCACGCTGCACCTGCTGCGGCTGGAGGAGTGCGGCATCGAGGATCACGACGCCATGGCCGCGCTGCGCGCCGACTTCCCGGAAAAGAACGTGGTGTGGAGCGTCAACATCGGCGGCTATCCCTGCATGACCGATACCACCCGCGTCAACGCCGCGCTGATCCTGCGGGACGACAATACCTACCTGCTGCAATACATGCCCGATGTGCTGTATCTGGATATCGGACACAACGCCAAGCTGACGAATATCGAGTTTGCCCGCTATTTCCCCAAGCTGCAGGTGGTCATCCTGACGCTGACGAATATCGCCGACCTTTCCCCGCTCGAGGACTGCAAGGATCTGGAGTTCCTGGAATGCCATTCCTGCCAGATCAGCGATCTGAGCCCCCTGGCCGACAAGGACAAGCTGGAATATCTCAATATCGCCAACCTCCCGAATCTGACGGACCTGTCTCCCCTGTACGGGCTGAAAAACCTGAAGATCGTGCGTATCTGCGGCTCCACGTGGATGCATATCACCAAGGAGCAGGTGGAGGAGCTGAAGGTACAGCTGCCGGATACCTTCGTCAGCGACTACGGCGGCGACCCCAACAGCTCGGGCAGCTGGCGCTTCAATCCCAACGGCGGGCTCACCGAACGCTATCAGCTGCTGCGCGAGCAGATGGGCTATGATCTGCTGAACTGGAAGCTGATGCTCTTCAATTCTCCGTCGGGAGGAGTTGCATGATCGCCATGGAAGAAGAAATCAAACGCAAACCGAAAAAGAAACGCCGCCGCGCCAGCACATTCGGACGGATACTGGCCTTTCTGGTCGTGACTGTGCTGTGTCTGGCCATCGTGGCCGCGGGCCTCTGTGCGGTCCTGTTCCGGGGGCCCTTCCCCTCAAGCCGCAAGATAGCCTGCAACAGCTTTCGCGAGACCAGCGCCGTCCGCTGGGTACCGGGACTGTTCTTGCCGGAGGAGGAGCTGAAAAGCTATCTGCTGGAGAGCACCGAGGACCTGGAGACCGAGCAGGTGAACACCTCGCTGATCCATGTGTCCGAGGCGCGCGTGGATGAAAACGGCGTCAAGGAGCCCTATCTGGAGCTGGTGGACATCTCCTACGGCACCTGCAAGGGCAAGCTGCTGATCATCCGCAACCCCAAGGGCGTGATCCTGGGTACCTCGGACGGCTTCGGTGTGGAGCCGGGACTGCGGCTGACCGATATGGTGGCCAAGTACAACGGCCTGGCCGGCACCAATGCCGGCGGCTTTGTGGACAACAACGGCGTGGGCAACGGCGGCACCCCCACCGGACTGGTGCTGGCTGACGGAAAGATCCTCAACGGCAACGAGTGGGAGCGCTATAACGTCATCGGTCTGGACAACGACGGCATCCTGCACGTGGGCACCATGACCGGACGCGAGGCCATCGACAGCGGCATGAAATGGGCGGTCAGCTTCGTCACCCACGACGGCATCGCCTCGTCGCTGATCATCAACGGCGAAGTGCAGAACCAGAACCTGGGCCCCGGCGTCAACCCCCGCACGGCCATCGGCCAGCGGGAGAACGGCGACCTGCTGCTGCTTGTGCTGGACGGCCGGAGCGCCAAGACCCTGGGTGCCACGCTGGAGAACGTGGTGGACATCATGCTGGACTACGGCGCGGTGAACGCCGGCAACCTGGACGGCGGCTCCTCCTCGGTCATGGTCTACGGCGACGAGATCATCAACAACTGCGCTTCTATTACCGGCCCCCGTCGGATCCCCACGGGCTTTATCGTGCTCAGAGAGGAGGATATCGATGGCTAAGCGGAAAAGAAGAAGCAGAGCCTGGCGTCGGTTCCTGGTGATCTGGGCGGTGCTGCTGCTGGTGATCGGCGCACTGGGCTGTGCGTTTCTGTATAAATATCTGGACGCCTTTGAGTCCACCCGGCCCGAGCTGACGATGGACGAGATCATGGCCAGCTACAGCGCCGACGACTGGTACGCCGCTCTCAGCCCCACCGCGGGCACGCTCAACGAGTATGAGGACGCCGAGGCGCTGTACGCGGATTTCTTTGACGCCACGGTGAGAGACGCCGAGCTGGAGTACCGCAGCGCGGTGTCCCGTTCCAGCGCCGACGAGGCGGTGTTCTCGCTCTACGCGGGGATCACGCGCATCGGCGAGGTGTCGCTCCTACCCAAAGAAAACGGAACCGTGTACGGCTTCGGTCGGCACGAGTGGCAGCTGGGTAGCGTCACGGCCCGCCCCCTGTCTGAATGCCTGCAGGCCGTCACGGTGCTTGTCGACGCCCCCGACGGCGAGAGCGTGTATCTCAACGGCGTAGAGCTGCGCCAGGAGCAGGTCGTCGATCCGGCGGTGAGCCTTGAAGAGATCAGCGCGCTGGAGCAGCGCTTCACCACGCGCCAGCGGCTGGTACGCTACAGTGTCAGCCCCCTGTACGGCGCCATCACCGTGACCGACGCCGAGGGGACGGAGATAGCCCCCAGCGGTACTGTGGAAAACGGCAGCGTGCACTATGTGATCAAGCCCCGCCAGACCTATTCCTTCCGCATCGAGGCGCCCGAGGGCATCGAGGTGAACGTGAGCGGCGCGGTTTTGGGCGAGGAGGACGTGACCGGGCGCGAGAGCAATATGTTCCGCAAGCTGGATGTGCCCGGCGGCGGCTATGAGACGCTGCAGTATGCCGCGGACGGTCTGTACAGCGAGCCGGTGATCACCGCCAGCTACAACGGCGTTGAACTGACGCCGGTCATCGGCGAGGATGGCAGACTGTTCTACTTCTATCCCACGGACGCCGCGACAAACCAGGGCATGCGGGACGCGGCCGAGGAGTTCTTCGGCGCGTATACCTGGTATTCCTCCTACAAGTACAACGGCGTGGCGCTGAAAAATCTCAGCGACCGCATCCTGCCGGGCACCGAGCTGTACAGCTATGTGAACAACTCCTACGACGCCATGATCTGGGCAAGCGCCACAGAGGTTTCGTACGAGGAGCTGAGCTTTGACAATTACCATTTTGTCAGCGACGACTGCTTCACCTGCACGATCCGCTTCAAGGCGGACTACACGGCCCAGCAGTGGTACAGCACGGTCTCCTACGCCATGCAGGACGGATACAAGATGGTCTTTATCCGCTCTGACGGCAGCTGGCTGGCCGCCTCCATGTCGGCCTTTGACAGCTGACAATAAGATGAAAAAAAGATTCCCGGTTCCGTCGGAACCGGGAATCTTTTTTATTGTATTGAGAATCAAAGAACAGCGTCGTCGTCCTTCCAGCGGCGGAGGACAAGCACCACGCCCACCACCAGAACCACCATGGCGGCGCCCAGGATCGCCAGGAAGAGGGGCGCGGCAAAGCTGCCGTCCAGCGGGTCGGTCTCCACCGGGATCTCGTCCCAGACCTCAGGAGCCTCGGACACCGTGACGACAGGGGCGGGCTCGTACATGGCCCACAGCGTCAGCGGCCCGCTGCGATCCGCGCCCACCTCGCTGACATAGCCTCCGCCGTCGGAGATCATCCAGCCGGTGAACAGATAGCCCTTCCAGCTCAAAGCTCAGCGGATAGTACAGCGGCTCAAACTCCACATAGCTGCCCTTGGGGTCGTAAACGTAGGGCGCGTCCTCGCTCAGGGAGAACTCCGCCCGCGCATCGGTGCGCCAGCGGTAGCTCTCGGTCTGGATCACCAGGGGCGCGGTGGCGGTCACATACTGGACGGCCAGCGCTCCCGCGTCGATCACGAAATCATCCCCGCACAGGTTCAGCACGGCACCGTAGCGCTGGGAAATGCCCACATGGCCCGTGAGCCGGCCGCCGTAGAGATTGACCACGCCCTCGTTGCGGACGGCGCAGAGGTAGTTGCCCTCGCTGTCGATCCGGCCGCCGTAGACGTTCAGCGTGCCCTGGGAATTGACGGGGTTGGCCCCCAGCTTGGAATACAGCCGCCCGCCGTAGAGGTTGACGGTACCGCCCTTCTGAATGGTCAGGGGATTGTTCTGCTGGGTCGTCTGATAGGCGCCTACCAGTCCCTCGCCGGTGCAGTCGTACAGGTTGAACACGCCGCCGTCGCAGACCATGAAGGTGCTGGAGCCCTGGGCCGAGATCGAAAAGCCGTTGAGGCAGAGACTGACCTCGCCGGTGATCTTCACGTGGCCCTTCAGGGTGCCGGGGCCGTCCAGATAATAGCTGCCCGGGGCCAGGGAGCCGGAGAGATCGCCGTGGAGGGGCGTTTCAAAGTCCCGGTCGCCGCAGGAATGGGGCGCGGCGCCGGCCTCAGCGGCGGCGGGGGGACAGAGAGAGACCAGCAGCAGACAGCACAGCAGCAGGGCAAAGAGTCGTTTCATGGGAGACCTCCTTTCGATTCTGTGGGGAAAAATCGGAAAGCCGCCGGGTAACGAACCGGCGGCTTGGAGGGAGTTTTATTTCTCTTCCGCGACAAGCCTTTCGCCGATCCGATACACGTCGCCCGCGCCGACGGTGATGATGATATCGCCGGGCTGGGCCAGGGAGCGGAGCGCATTTTCCAACTCCTCAAAACCGGGGTAGAAGTTGGAGCCGGGTATTTTCTCGGAGAGCATGGAGGAGGAGATGCCGATGGTGTTCTGCTCACGGGCGGCGAAGATCTCCGCCAGGAGCAGCACATCCGGCCGCCGCAGCTGCACCACAAAGTCGTCAAACAGGGCGGCGGTGCGGGTATAGGTGTGGGGCTGGAAGACAACGACGGTACGCTTGTAGTTCAGATGCTGCACCATGTCCAGCAGAGCCTTCAGCTCGCCGGGATGGTGGGCGTAGTCGTCATAGACGTCGGCACCGTTGAATTTGCCCTTGAACTCAAACCGACGTCCGGCGCCGTTGAAGCCAGCCAGACCGTACTTGACAGCCAGGGGACGGATGCCAAGGCAGATGGAGGCGGCGCAGGCGGCCAGCGCGTTTTTCACGTTGTGCTCACCGGGGACGTGCAGCGTTACGTCGGTGAACTTCCGACCGTGGTAGTAGATGTCAAACTGGCTGTTCTCGCCCAGATACGTGATGTTCCTGGCGTAAACATCGGCCTTGGGGGTCAGACCGAAGGTCATGATGCGGCGATCGATGCCCTTTACGGCGTCCATGGCGTTGGGATCGTCCAGGTTGACGATGACCGTGCCGTCCTCGCTGGTGCGCTCGGCAAAGGCGCGGAAGGAGCGCTTGATGTCGTCCAGATCCTTGAAGAAGTCCAGATGGTCGGCCTCCACGTTGAGGATCACGGCGATGGTGGGGTGGAAGGAGAGAAAGGAGTTGTAATACTCACAGGCCTCCATGATGATCGTGTTGCCGCGGCCGATGCGGTGGCCGGAGTGGAGCAGCGGCAGCGTGCCGCCGATCATGACGGTGGGGTCCCGGTCCGCGGCCATGTTGATGTGGGTGCACATCGAGGTGGTCGTGGTCTTGCCGTGAGTGCCGGAAATGCACAGGGCGTTCTGGTAGTCCTTGGAGATGGCGCCCCAGGCCTGGGTGCGCTCAAACACCGGGATGCCGCGCCGGTGGGCCTCGGCAATCTCGGGGTTGTCGTCGTGGACGGCGGCCGTGCGGACAAGAAATTCCACCTCGTCGGTGATATTCTCAGCCCGGTGGCCGATAAAGACGTTGATGCCGTGCTCGCGCAGCGAGAGGACGTTGCGGCTTTCGTTCATATCCGAGCCGGTGACGCAGATGCCCATGTCCTGGAGCACCTCGGCCAGCGAGGACATCGACACGCCGCCGATACCGACCAGGTGGCCCCTGCGGCCGGGCGAGAGGAAGTTGTCAAATTCAATCATGGTAACTGCACTCCGAAAAAGAGTATTGATGTTGCACGTGTGCAATGATAAAATAGAAGCGGCGGAAAGCCGCACCGATGCAGGACTCTTGCCCTGTCTAAACAGATATATTATAATACCGGCGCCGCCGTTATGCAAGTAGGAATCGAGGCTGCCTATGGCTGTCATAACACCTCCCAAATATGTCAAACAGGTACTGATTACACTCCAGTCCAGGGGCTATCTGGCCTATCTGGTGGGCGGCTGCGTGCGGGATATGATCCTGGGCGTGCACCCGCAGGACTGGGACATCTGCACCAGCGCCCTGCCGGAGCAGGTGCAGAGCCTGTTCGCGCACACTGTGGCTACCGGCATCCGCCACGGCACTGTGACGGTGATGGTCGGCTCACACGGCGTGGAGGTGACCACCTTTCGGACGGACGGTGGCTCGTTGGATCACCGCCATCCCGAGGCGGTCAGCTTTGTGGGCGACCTGACCTCGGATCTGGCCAGACGGGACTTTACGATGAACGCCATTGCCCTGCCGCCGGACGGCCTGCTGGCCGATCCCTTCGGCGGCGTGGAGGACATTCAAAAGGGCATCATCCGCTGCGTGGGAGAGCCGGAGCGCCGCTATGAGGAGGACGCGCTGCGCATGTTCCGCGCGCTGCGCTTCTCCGCCCGACTGGGCTTCGCGGTGGAGGAGGAGACGCTGCACGCCATCTATCGCAAGGCACATCTGGCCGTGAACCTGTCTGCCGAGCGCGTGCGGGACGAGACGGAGAAAATGCTGCTGACCAAATCGCCGGAGATATTGAGCCTGGTGATCGAGACCGGACTGCTGGACCGTTTTCTGCTGCACCGCGGCGAGAATCTTACGCCGCAGTTCCGGGCGCTGCAGGCCCTGCCGCGCAAGGCCATGCCCCGGTGGGCGGGGCTGTGCGCGCTGCTGGAGCAAAACGGCATGATCACCTCTGCCGGAGACTTCTTGAGCGCGCTGCGGCTGGACGGACGGACGATCCGCTGCTGCGGGGATTGCTGCGCGCTGCTGCATACCGAGCCGCCGCAGACTAAGAAAAGCTGGAAAAAGCTGCTCAACCGCTGCGGCGTGGACACGGCCATGTGCGCCGCGCAGGTCAGCGACGCCCTGCGGGGCGGGAAATGCCGGGAGGCGCTGCGCGCCGTGCTCAAAAGCGGCGAGTGCTTCTCGGTCCGCCACCTGGCCGTCACGGGTGACGATCTGGTGGAGCTGGGTCTGCGGGGCCGGGCGCTGGGCGAGATGCTGGATTTCCTGCTGGACTATGTGATGGACTATCCCGAGAACAACCGCCGCGAGCTGCTGCTGCAGCTTGCCTCCGGGACGGAGGAGAACTGACATGAGCGAGGAAATGAAACGGCTGGAGAGCGAGTGCGCCGCCTGCAGCCGCTGCGCGCTGGGGACAACGCGGACGAATCTGGTGTTCGGCGTGGGGAAGGTCCCCAGTGAACTGATGTTCGTGGGCGAAGGCCCCGGCGAGCAGGAAGATCTGCAGGGCGAGCCCTTCGTCGGCCCGGCCGGCAAGCTGCTGGACGATATGCTGGAAATGATCGGGCTGGACCGCAGCCGGGTCTATATCGGAAACACCGTCAAGTGCCGCCCGCCCATGAATCGCGACCCGGAGGATGGGGAGCTGCGCGCCTGCCGCCCCTGGCTGGACGGCCAGTTCGCCCTGGTGCGGCCGAAGATCGTGGTGTGCCTGGGGCGTATCGCCGCCTCGCAGCTGATCCGCCCCGACTTTCGCATCACCCGTGAGCACGGACAGTGGTTTGAGAAAAACGGCGTGCGCTACATGGCCATCTACCACCCCTCGGCGCTGCTGCGTGACCTGTCCAAACGGCCGGAGACCTTTGAAGATCTGCGGGAGCTGCGCGCGGTGCTGCGCCGGGAGACACAAATCTACCAAAGCTAAGGATTCATTATGATCGATTTTAAAACCGTCAGGCTCTGTGACAAGCACTGGATCGACGAGATCGTCATGGCCGAGGGCAGCCGCAGCGCGGACTACAACTTCGGCAATATCTATATCTGGGACAATCGCTACCGGCAGCTGGTGGCCCGCGCGGACGGCCGTATGCTGACCAAGCTGCGCTATGCGGGCAGGCCCACCTTCGTTTTTCCCATCGGCACCGGGCCGCTGCGCCCCGCCATCGAGGCGCTTCGCACGTTTGCCGTGGAAAAGGGCTATGAGCCCTTCTGCCTGCGCGGGATCACCGAGGAGCACCGCGCGCTGCTGGAGGCGGAATACCCCGGCTGCTTTGCCTACACCGAGGACAGCGACAACGCCGACTATATCTATGAGGCCGAGAAGCTGGCCACCTACGCGGGCAAGGCGCTGCACGGCAAAAAGAACCACTGCAACCGCTTTGAGGCCGAAAACGACTGGTCCTTCGTCCCGCTGACGCGCCAGCTGATCCCGGACTGCCTCGACATGCTGGATGTCTGGTCGGAAGAAAACGCCCAGCGGCTGGACAAGAGCATCGTCTATGAGCACACCGCCATCGTACGCGCCTTCGCAGCCTTTGAGAAGCTGGGGCTGGAGGGCGGCGTGCTGTACGCCAACGGAAAAATCGTGGGCTTTACGCTGGGCGAGATGGTCTGCGAGGACACCTTTGACGTGCACTTCGAAAAGGCCGAGGGCAGCATAAACGGCGCCTACCCCATGACCTGCCGGGAACTGACCAGAATGCTGATGGAAAGGCACCCGTCTCTGCGTTACATGAACCGGGAGGACGACATGGGCATCGAGGCCCTGCGCCGCTCGAAGGAGTCATACAAGCCGGCATATCTCCTGAAGAAATATACCGCGACCTGGAGCGTGATATGATGATCCGTGAATACAGCAGCGCCGACGTGCCGGCCATGCGGGCGCTGTGGCGCCGCGTCTTTGACGAGAGCGAGGCCTTTCTCGACGCCTTCTTCCGTCTCCTGCCCGATATCGGCAGCGCCGTCGTCGCAACGGACGAGCACGATGAGCTGCTGGGCGCGGCTTACGCGCTGACCGGCTTTGAATGGCAGAAAGCCGACGGGACGCGCACACAGCTCGGCTACCTCTATGCCGTCGCCGTGGACGAGACGGCGCGCGGACAGGGGATCGGTGCCGCGCTTTCTCAGGCCGCGGCCGCGCTCTGTCGGAAGCGGGAGTCGAAGATCGTCACGACGCTCCCGGCCAATGAGCCGCTCTACGGCTGGTATGAAAAGGCTATCGGTGCAAGGCACCTGCTGCGGCGCGAGGCGCATACCGTCGAAGCCTGCAAAGCGGTTGACATAATGAAGCTGACCGGGACGGAATATATGCTCTGGCGCGAGAATCTGCTGCGGGGGCGTGACTTCGTCCGACTGTCCTATCCGATGCTCGAGGCGCAGCGCGCCCTGTGCGAGGCCTACGGCGGAGGGCTGTATGCAGGCGAGGACGGCATACTGGCCGCTTATTGCGACGGCGACAGGCTGATCGTGCGTGAAATCCTTTGCGCGAGAGGCGATCCAGCCGTTTTCGCAGCCTCTGCCGCGGCGGTACTCGGCTGCCGCGAGGCGGTCTTTTTCCTTCCTGCGGCAAGCGGGGGAGAGCCCTATATCACCGCTGACGCGCCGTTGACCGGGGGCACCGAGTGGAATCTCACGCTGGATTGATCATGCATTTTACATTTTCGAAACATTTTCAATCTTGTTTACGTAACATCTGAGGACTAAGATAAGAACACGATGAAGTGTGACTCATCTTTTTCATTTTGTCCTCATCCATATAGCAAAAGGGAACAGCATCCGCTGTTCCCTTTTGTTATGTCTCGCCCTTTTGGGAAAAGCAAAAGCACTCCGATAACGGAGTGCTTTTTGCTTTTTACTGCTGATAGTGGTGCGCGTCCTGCAGCACCATTTCCTTGACCTTTAACAGACGGACCTTGGTGGCGTTCTCGTTTTCCTCCAGCTTCATGGAGATGTACTTGATGTTGCCCTCCAGCTCGGGGATCATGACGTACTCCAGCGCGTTGACGCGGCGGCGGGTCTTTTCGATCTCCTCGGCCAGCAGTTGCATGGTCTTCTCCACCTGGGCCAGCTCCAGCATGTCCTCGAACACGCGCGAGAGCTGATCCAGCGCGTCGTCCAGCTCGCCGGAGGTCTGGGCAAAGCCGTAGGGATAGATCTCCGCCGGGTCGTTGTTTTTGGTCTTGAAGCTGTAGAGCGGCACGTTGACGCTCATGATGTTCTTGAAATCCATGCCCAGCTCCACGCTCTGGCGCGGATAGAGCAGCGCCTGCTCCAGCATCTCGGGGGACATGATGGAGCTGGCCACCTGCAGCGAGGCAAAGGCCTGGGTCAGGCCCTCCTCCACGCGCAGACGCAGCGCCTTGTTCTGCTTGACCACGTCCATGAACTGGCGCATCAGCTCGTCACGCTTGTCCTTCAGGAGCTTGTGGCCGCGGCGGGCGGTTTTCAGTCGGCCCTTGAGCTGATTGAGCACCATACGGGTCGGGGTTATGGTCGTGCTTGCCAAAAAACATCACCTCCTGATCATGTTTGATAAAGCCTTGGGGATCAGTCCTTCGGCAGGTATTTTTCGATCATCTCAGGCTTGATGCGCTTCAGCTCGCGCCGCGGCAGGATCTTCAGCAGCTTCCAGCCCAGATCCAGCGTCTCCTGGATGCTGCGGTTGGTGGTGTTGCCCTGGGAGACGTACTGGCGCTCAAACTCGTCGGCGAACTTGGCGAAGAGCTTGTCGTCCTCGCTCAGCGCGGCCTCGCCCAAAATGGTCATCAGCTCCTTGGCGTCTTTGCCGCGGGAGTAGGCGGCGAAGAGCTGGTTCATGGTGCCGGCGTGATCCTCGCGGGTCTTGCCGACGCCGATGCCCTTGTCCTTCAGACGGCTCAGCGAGGGCAGCACGTCCACGGGCGGGACGATGCCCTTGCGGTGCAGGTCGCGGGAGAGGATGATCTGACCCTCGGTGATGTAGCCGGTCAGGTCGGGGATCGGGTGGGTCTTGTCGTCCTCGGGCATGGTCAGGATCGGGATCATCGTGATGGAGCCCTTCTTGCCCTGGCGGCGGCCGGCGCGCTCATACATCGTCGCTAGGTCGGTGTAGAGATAGCCGGGATAGCCGCGGCGGCCGGGGACTTCCTTCTTGGCCGCGGAGACCTCGCGCAGCGCCTCGGCATAGTTGGTGATGTCGGTGAGGATGACCAGCACCTGCATGTCCTTTTCAAAGGCCAGATACTCCGCAGCGGTCAGCGCCATACGCGGGGTGGCGATACGCTCGACAGCCGGGTCGTTGGCCAGGTTCGAGAAGACCACGGTGCGGTCGATGGCGCCGGTGCGGCGGAAGTCGTTGATGAAGTACTCGGACTCCTCAAAGGTGATGCCGATGGCGGCAAAGACCACGGCGAAGGTCTCGTTGTCGCCTAAGACCCGGGCCTGGCGGGCGATCTGCGCGGCCAGAGCGGCGTGGGGCAGGCCGGAGCCGGAGAAGATCGGCAGCTTCTGGCCGCGGACCAGGGTGTTCAGACCGTCGATCGTGGAAACGCCGGTCTGGATAAATTCGGCAGGGTAGGCGCGGGCCGCCGGATTCATGGGCAGACCGTTGATGTCCATATAGGCGTCGGGCAGGATGTCCGGGCCGCCGTCGATGGGCTGGCCCATGCCGTTGAAGACGCGGCCCAGCATATCCTCGCTGACGGCCAGCTGCTGGGGATGACCCAGGAAGCGGACCTTGGTTTCGGCCAGGTTGATGCCCTGGGCGCTTTCGAACAGCTGAACAACGGCGCGGTTGCCCTCCACCTCCAGCACCTTGCAGCGGCGGATCTGGCCGTTGGGGAGCTCCAGCTCGCCCAGCTCGTCATAGGTGACGCCCTCGACGCCCTCGACGACCATCAGCGGGCTCGCGATCTCACGGATGGTTTTATACTCTTTGATCATGCGTCCTCACCTCCGGCAATGACTGCGTCGATTTCCTGCTTCATCTCAAGAGCCTCGCGGCAGAGCACGTCGTACTGCAGGATCATGTCCAGCAGACGGTACTGCTTGGCGTAGGCGCTGTAGGCGTCCTCGTCCACGAAGGCGTTCTGCTGCAGGAAGTCCTCGCGGATCATCTTGGCGGTCTCCATGGTCAGACGGTCGTTGGGGGACAGGGCGTCCTGGCCCACCAGACGGACGATCTCCTGGAGCTCGCTCTCCTCCTGGAGGATGTGCATGGCGCGCTCGCGGTTCTTCATGTAGGCCTCGCCGAAGTTCTGGGTATACCAGGGGGCGAGGGTGTCCAGATACAGCGAATAGCTGGTCAGCCAGTTGATGGCCGGGAAGTGACGGGCATAGGCCAGAGAGGAGTCCAGTGCCCAGAACACCTTGACGATACGCATCGTGGCCTGGGAGACAGGCTCGGAAATATCGCCGCCCGGAGGCGACACGGCGCCGATGGCGGTGACGGAGCCGCGGCGCTCGTCGCTGCCCAGACACTCCACCACGCCGGCGCGTTCGTAGAACTGGGCCAGACGGGAGGCCAGGTAGGCGGGGTAGCCCTCTTCGCCGGGCATCTCTTCCAGACGGCCGGACATCTCACGCAGAGCCTCGGCCCAGCGGGAGGTGGAGTCGGCCAGAACAGCCACATCGTAGCCCATGTCACGGAAGTACTCGGCAATGGTGATGCCGGTGTAGATCGAGGCCTCACGCGCCGCAACGGGCATGTCGGAGGTGTTGGCGATCAGCACGGTGCGCTTCATCAGCGGCTCGCCGTTGCGGGGGTCCTTGAGCTCGGGGAACTCCATGAGAACGTCGGTCATCTCGTTGCCGCGCTCACCGCAGCCGATGTAGATGACGATGTCCACGTCGGACCACTTGGCCAGCTGGTGCTGCACCACGGTCTTGCCCGAGCCGAAGGGGCCCGGCACGGCGGCGGTGCCGCCCTTGGCGATGGGGAAGAGGGTATCGATGATGCGCTGGCCGCTGTTCATCGGGCGGCTGGGGACGTATTTGCGCTGGTAGGGACGGGCAATACGCACCGGCCAGCGCTGGAGCATCGTCAGCTCATGGAGCTTGCCCTTGTCGTCGCGCAGGGTCGCGACGACGTCGGCCACGGTGTGCTCGCCGCTCTCGATGGAGACCAGCTCGCCCGCCAGACCGTGGGGTACCATGATCTTGTGTAGGATGGCAGAGGTCTCCTGCACGGTACCCAGCACGTCGCCGGCGATCAGCCTGTCGCCGGGCTTGGCCACGGGAACGAAGTCCCATTTCTTGTCACGGTTCAGCGCCGGCACGTCGATGCCGCGGCTGATGCTGTCGCCGGAGAGGCGGCGCATCTCGGGCAGCGGACGCTGGATGCCGTCGTAGATATTGTCCAGCATGCCGGGGCCCAGCTCCACGGACATGGGCATGCCGGTGGTGATGACCTCGGCGCCGGGGCCGAGACCGGAGGTCTCTTCATATACCTGGATGGAGGCGCTGTCTCCGACCATGTTCAGGATCTCGCCGATCAGGCGCTGGGAGCCCACGCGCACAACGTCGGACACGTTGGCATCGGCAAGCCCCGTGGCTACCACAAGCGGGCCGGAGACCTTTGTAATAGTTCCGCTCATTTACATACCTTCCTTTTGCGTTTTTTCGAAGGATACCGTTTGCTCGGATCAATCGCCGAGGATGTTGGTGCCGACGGCCCGTTCCACCGCGGCCTTCAGCGCGTTCTGGCCCAGACCGAGGCTGCCCTGGCGGCCGGGGATCAGAATGATGGCTGGCGTGGGACTGTCCTTGTAGCGGGAGATCTCATGTTCCAGCTCGCCGGCCAGATTTTCCTCAATGTAGATGATGGCGTAATCGTCGCTTTCGCGCGTGAGCTTCTTCAGCGCGGCCAGACCCTCCTGGGCGTTGTCCACGCCGAAGGTCTCCAGCCCCAGAGCCTTGAAGCCCATGACCGTTTCGCGACCTCCAATTACCGCAATCTTAAGCATAAAAATCACGCAGCCTTTCCCGGATCGTCTCCGCCGGAACGCCGGAGAGCTGACCCGTCAGGATCATGCGCACGGCGGTGATCTCGTTCTCCGCCGCGGCCAGATAGGACACGACCACCTCGGGGCCGTAGGCCAGGAGCTTGGAAGAACGGATATAGCTGTTTACGGCGTTGTCGCTCTCACGCTCAAAGACCGTCATGGAGCCGCCGCGCATGGCCTCGGCGCCCGCCGCGGCCGCCTTTTCCAGCGGCGTGTGGGCGAAGAGCGCGCTAAGACCGTCGCCGTCGGCGCCGACGAGGCGGTCCACATCCAGGCCGCCGGGGATCAGGGCGTCGCGCAGAAAGTCCGCGCTCTTGTGCATGCGGGCGGTGCGCACGGCGCTCTTGAGGTTGGCCGCGTCGATGAGCAGCGATACATAGCCGGAGACAAAGGTGTTGCCGATGCTGTCAGCAGCCTGCTTCATCTCGGCGAAATACGCGCGGTCCAGCTCAAAATCCGCCATCTGCGGGTTGGCCGTGCGGGCCAGGGTTTCCCCGGCCTCCGCCATGGCAGCGCCCAGCAGACCGGGCAGATCGCCGCGGCGCTCCTCGTCATAGGCGGCCTTGAGCTTGTCCGGCGCGATACGGCCGCAGTCGCTCATGAGGCGCAGCGGGTCCTGGCCCATGGCCTCGGCCTTCAGCACGGCCTTGGCATTGTGATAGTCATATTTCAGACGAAAGAGCGTGACAAGTGCCCGATGCTCGGCGGGGACAAGCCGCTCCACCTCGTCGAAGAGGGCGGCGCGCCGCGCACTGAGCGCAGCGTCGATCCCGGCGGCGTTCAGACCGCCCAGTTCTTCATAGCCGCACTCGGCCAGGAGCTTCACGCTCTCGTCGATGCCGGAGGCGTCCAGCACGCGCCCCGCGCGCTCGGCGCTGAGCATGCGCACCTCACGGGCGCGCAGCATGGCCGAGAGGCACAGATACGCTTCCTTGTTGATAGCCAATCGAATTCCCTCCCTTACGGGATCAGTCGAACAGCACGCCGGCGAGCGCGGCGGACATATCGCCGCGGCAAAGCTCCACCAGGAGCTGCGCCGTGCAGTTGACCTCAATGTTGCCGCGCTTGAGGATCAAGCCGCCGTCAAAGTCGCCGGTGCTCTCGCTCAGATGCAGCGCGCCCTTGTCGCCCAGCTGCTCGTTGGCCTGGCGGACAACGGCCTCGCCCACACGCTCACGGTCATGGGCGCTGAGGATGATCTCCTCGTCTCCGGTGACGGCGGCGTTGGCGGCCAGTTTGGCCAGCAGGGGCACATACTGTTCCTCCGGCAGGGCGACAAGCTTCTTCTCGGCCAGGGCAAAGCTCTGGGAGATCATCTCCTGCTTGAGGGCGAGAAGGGACTTCTTGGCCTCCATGCGCGCAAGGCGCTCGGCGCTGTCGGCGTCGTCCGTGCAGGCCTTGACGCCGGCGCGGATCTTCTCGGCATAGGCGTCGGCTGCCTTTTTGGCGTAGTCGGCGCGGATGGCGTCGCACTGCTCCTGCGCCCGGGCCAGGATCGCATCGCACTGCGCCTGGGAGTCGGCCTGGATATGCGCGATGATTTTTTCGGTGCCTTTCATAGCGAACCTTCCTTCTCGCGCTATCAGATCGCGATGGCGTTGAGCATCAGGAAGGAGGCCAGCAGGCAGAGAATGGCGTAGAACTCGACGACGATGCACATGATCATGCCCTTGGACCAGTCGTCGGGCTTCTTGGCGAGAATGTTGATGGACGCGGCCGCGACCTTGCCCTGGGCAATGGCGGAGAGCAGACCGCCGATGGCGATGGGCAGGCAGGCGGAAACCACCTGCAGACCCTGGGCCACAGACAGCGTGGCGATGCTGCCGCTGACCTTCAGATAGGCCAGGAAGAAGATAACGAAGCCGTACAGACCCTGGGTGCCGGGGATGACCTGCAGGATCATGACCTTGCCGGACTTGCTGGGATCTTCGGAGACGAGGCCGGCACCGGCCTCACCGGTGATGCCCGTGCCCTTGGCGGAGCCGACACAGGCCAGAGCCGCTGCGATCGCCGCGCCCAGCAGAGCCAGAGCGCCGCCGCCGATGGTGTTTAAGAATTCCATGATGTTTTCCTCCTGAATATATGTAGTTTGATTATTCCTTCACACGTACGTATTTGCCGCCGAACTTCAGCGGACGGAACGGCTTGCCGCCGTCGGAATAGAACTTGCCGAAGAACTCCAGACATTGCAGACGCAGGTCGTGCACATAGCAGCCCAGCAGGTTCAGGGCAAAGTTCATGGCGTGGCCCAGCACGAAAATGATCACAAAGGCAAGCATCGTGAACACATTCACGCCGCTGGCCTGGGCGGGCATGATGGCAACGGTGTTGAACACCTTGCCGACGACGCCGCCGGCGAGCATCAGCGCCATGATACGCGAATAGCTCAGCACGTCGCCGAACCAGCCCGTGGCCGTGTTGTAGATCGCGCCGAAGGCGGCCGTGACCTTGCCGAAGCCCTTCGCGTTGCGTCCGGCGCCGAAGAGCAGCATCACAACCCCGATCACCAGCAGAGCCAGCGCAATGTAGTGCAGCACGGTTCCGGGGACGAGCAGCAGGTCGGTGGCCAGCAGCAGCGCACCCACGAGAATGACCCACAGCGGGCCCTCCTCCCAGAGAGCGCCGGCCTTGTCGCCGTTCTTGACTTTCTGCACGGCGGAGACCACCATGCCGGTGTTCAGATGCAGCAGACCCAGCACCATGGAGCCGTAGAGCACCAGCTCGCTGTCGCTCTCGGGACTGAACAGATGCCACAGACCCGGCCAGGTGCTGTCTGGATTGAACAGATGCACCAGCTGATAGGGGATATCGCTGAAGAAGCCGCCGGTGAGAACACCCATCGCCGCCGTGGCGATGCCGCCGTAGAGCAGCAGCTGGCAGAAGGCCAGAGAACCGCCCCGGGGCTTGAGCTTCTTCAGCGCCACCAGCGCCGCGGCAATCATCAGGATGCCGTAGCCGATGTCCGCCATCATGAGGCCGTAGAATAAAATGAAGAACGGCGCCATCAGCGGGTTCGGGTCAACCGTGCCGTAGGCCGGAAGACTGTACATGTCGGTGACCATGTTCAGCGCGTTGGTAAGCTTGTTGTTTTTCAGACTGACGGGGACCTCGGGATAGTCCGCCTCGGGCGGATCCTCGCACTCCCAGGCGCAGTCAAAGCCGGACAGCAGCGACTCCAGTGCCGCCTCTTTCTCGGCAGGCACCCAGCCCTGCATCAGACACACCTCGTCCGTCCGCAGAGCCAGATCGCCGGCCTGGGACATGGCAAGCTGGGCCTCCAACCGGTCGGCGGCGAGCTTCAGCTCATCGCGACGGGAGGCCAGCGCCTCGATCTCGGCGCGCTTTGCCTCCTTTTCCCGGGCCAGGGACGAGAGCGTCTGGGTGCTGCGGGCGGCGCACTGTTTGGCGCTGCCGCTCATGCCGGGGAAGGACTGGGCCGTGAAGTCCAGGACGCGCAGAGCCTCCTGCAGATCGGCCACGGCCTCTTTGGCGCAGATGATGAGCACATAGCGGGCCTTTTTATCCGCGCTGACCTCGAACAGCTCAGCCTCCTCCGTCACCTGGGCGATGGCGTCGTCGAGCTTGTCGGCCGTGACCTTGACCGGCACGGAGCCCAGAAGCACGCGGCTGCGCTCGGTCCCGTCGATATCCAGGGGCATGTCCAGCGGCAGCCAGGGCTGCAGCGATTCGATGACCGCGCGCTCGCGGCTCTCCTCGGCGCCGATGCGGCGGATGCGCTCATCCGCGTCGCGGATGGTCTCGGCCAGAGAAAGCGCGTCGGCCTTGCCGCTGCTGTCCAGCAGGGTGTCGCCGTCCACCTCCTCGGGAGAGGCGAGAAGCGGCTTTTTCTCGCTGACGTAGCGGTCCAGCAGCTCCACCGCGTGGATGAGAGCGCTGTGCTCGCTCTTCAGGGCGAGCGTTTCACTCTCGTCGCGGTGCAGGAGCTCGAGATGCTGTACGTCCTCCTCCAGCTCGGAAAACTGGACACAGCCGAGACGGATCAGCGCGCGCAGCAGCTCGTCCTTCTGGGAGCGGGCGACCATCAGCCGCAGCCGTTTCATTTTTAAAATGGCCATCTCAGTTGTTCACTATCCTTTCCACTACGAGAGATGCGGCGCGATCGAGCTTGGCCTGGGCCTTGGCAAGCAGCACGGCTTTTTTCGTGTCCAGCTCGCCGGAAAGACGTGCGGCCTCTCCCTCGGCCTTCTCCGCGGCCTTGACGCGCAGGGCGCTCAGCTCACGCTCGGCCTTGGCGACGGCGGCATCGACAGAAGCCTTTCCCTCGTTCTCAGCCTCGGCCAGCATCGCGCGCGCGCGGCTCTCGGCCTCGGCAACCGCGGCTTTGGCCTGGGCCTCGGCCTCGGCAATGTTGTAAATCGCCTCGAATGACATCGACACACCCCCTCTGATCGGTGATTTCCGTCCCGGAGGACGGAGTCTTTGCAACATAGGATATTTTACCGCATTCTCTCCCCGGTTTCAAGGCAATACGGCCATTTCTCTTGTCAAATTAAACACACAATCGAGCCGTTTGCCGGAAAAAAGCCGGTAGAATACTATCAATTATTAAAGCACATTGTTATATATTTGTCAAAACAAGCCGCACATTTCGGCGCATGGACGAAAAAAACGCAAATAAAGGCCCAAAATGCAGCAATACGACGGTTTGCCGCACTGTCGGCAAACCGTCGTATGGAAGGATCTGGAGACCGGGAAAAGTATCATACGAAAAAGATATGATAATGATAGATAATCAGCGCAGCGAGCTGAAAAAAGATCGAAGCAGCGCAGCGCTCTCCTCCGCCAGACACCCGGCGAAGACGCGTGGATGATGGGGATAGCGCTCGAAAAACAGGTCGATCACGCTGCCGCAGGAGCCGCTGAGCTCGTCCGCCGCGGCGTAGACCACGGTGGGGACGCGGGCGTTGATGATGGCCCCGGCGCACATGGGGCAGGGCTCCAGCGTCACATACAGCGTGCAGCCGTCCAGCCGCCAGCTGCCCAGAGCCTCGCCCGCCTGGCGGATGGCCTCCACTTCGGCGTGAGCGGTGGCGTCGGCGTGTTTCTCCCGCCGGTTGCGCCCGCGGCCGATGACGGCACCGTCGGCGTCCGCGATCACGCAGCCGACGGGCACCTCGCCGTCCGCCGCGGCCTCGCGCGCCAGCTCCAGCGCCATGCGCATATAGCCTTCATGCTCCATGCTCTTCACCTCAATAAAGGGCGGCCAAAGGCCGCCCTTTCTCTAAGAACTAAAAACTAAGAACTAAAAACCAAAACGGCGTCAGGCCAGCGCAGCGGTGATGATGGACATCTGGTAGACCTCCTCGGCGTCGCAGCCGCGGGACAGATCGTTGATGGGCGCGTTCAGACCCTGCAGGATGGGGCCGTAGGCGGCGTAACCGCCGAGACGCTGGGCGATCTTGTAGCCGATGTTGCCGGACTGGATCTCCGGGAAGATGAAGGTGTTGGCATAGCCGGCAACCTTGCTGCCGGGGAACTTCAGCTGGCCGACGACGGGGCTGACGGCGGCGTCAAACTGCATCTCGCCGTCCAGATCCAGCTCGGGAGCCATTTCCTTGGCGATGGCGGTGGCGTTGCGGACCAGATCCACGTTGGCGCCCTTGCCGGAGCCCTTGGTGGAGTAGGACAGCATGGCGACCTTGGGGTCCATGCCGAAGACCTTGGCGGTGCCGGCGGTGGCCACGGCAACCTCGGCCAGCTGGGCCGCGGCAGAGAGGACCACGTTGCCTTCCTTGTCCAGACGGTCTTCATAGCTGATGTTGATGGCGCAGTCGCCCATGCACAGCATCGGCGCGCCTTCCTTGACCAGAATGAAGCAGGAGCTCACCAGATTGGCGCCCTTGCGGGTCTTGACCAGCTGCAGGGCCGGACGGACGGTGTCGGCGGTGGAGTAGGTGGCGCCGCCCAGAAGCGCGTCGGCCACACCCATCTTGACCAGCATGGTGCCGAAGTAGTTGCCCTTCTGCAGACTGGCGCGGCATTCCTCGGCGGTCATCTTGCCCTTGCGCAGGGCGACCATGGTCTCGACCATCTCGTCCATGCGCTCGTAGGTGGCGGGGTCAACGATTTCCAGACCCTCGATATCAAAGCCGCCCTTTTCGGCAGCTGCCTTGACGGCCTCCACGTTGCCCACCAGGATGGGGGTCAGAAAGCCGTCCTTCTTCAGACGGGCGACGGACTCGAGAATACGCGCGTCGGTACCCTCGGTATAAACGATCTTCCGGGGATTGGCCTTCAGGATCTCGATCAGGTTCTCAAACATGTTTTATGCCTCCAATGAAAATATATGTTTTTTCCATTCAAAGGATCTTTGCTCAACAAGAATACTGTATCACGGTTGAGTGCGTTTTTCAAGGCGTAAGTTTCAGCCCGGTCATGGCGCGGCGGAGCATGTCGTAAACGTGGTTGCCAGCCATGCGGCGGATGAAGCTGCGGGTGCGGTGAGCCCCCAGGTGCAGCTCCCGTACGGTGACGCCATCCTTGTCCGCGAGCGAGACGAACACCGTGCCCACCTCGTGCACGCCGTCGCCGTCCGGCCCCGCCAGTCCCGTGACGCCTACGCCGAAGTCGGCCCCGGAGAGGCGGCGGATGCGGTCGGCCATCTCGTAGGCGACCTCATAGCTCACGGCGCCCTTTGATGCGATCAGCGCGGGATCGATGCCCAGAAGCTTTGCCTTCATTTCGTTGGTGTAGGTCACCACGCCGCCCAGAAAATGGGCGCTGGCGCCGGGAATGTCGGTGAAGCGCTTGGCAAGCTCACCGCCGGTGCAGCTTTCGGCCGCGGCGAAGGTCATGCCGTTTTGCTCCATCAGGGCGAAAACCGCCTCCTCCATACACTCCACGTCCACGCCGTAGACATAGTCGCCCAAACGGGCGGCCGCCCTCTCCATCACGGGACGGATCATGGCCTCGGCCTCGGCGGCGGTATCGGCCTTGGCCGTCACCTGCAGCAGACAGTCGCACTCCTTGGCGTAGGGGGCCATGGTGGGATTCGTCATCCGGTCCATCTCGTCGCGGAACATCTGGTCCACGGCGCTCTCGCCGATGCCGAAGATGCGCAGCGAGTGGGACACGATCTGGCCGCCCGAGAGCTTTCTGAGATAGGGCAGCGCGCTCTCGGTGAACATGGCGCGGCACTCCTTGGGGGGGCCGGGGATCATGATCACGGTCTTGCCGTCCTTTTCAAAGGCGCAGCCCGGCGCGGTGCCGCAGTTGTTGTGAAAGACCGTGCAGCCCTCGGGCAGCATGGCCTGGGCATAGTTGTTCGGGGTGAAGCGGCGGCTGTATTTGATATAGTCGTACAGCCCCTCGCGCTCGGCCTTGTCCTCCACCAGCTTCAGACCGAAGGACTCGGCGAGGATCTGCTTGGTCAGATCGTCGCAGGTGGGCCCCAGACCGCCGGTGGTGATGATGATGTCGGCGCGGCCCTTGGCGATCTCCACGCAGTCGCGCAGACGCTGGGGGTTGTCGCCCACCACCGTGTGGTAGCGCACGTTGATGCCGATTTTGGAGAGCATCTCGGAAATGTCCCGGGCGTCAGTGTTGGTCACGTGACCCAGCAGCAGCTCAGTGCCGACGGAGAGGATCTCGGTGTTGTAGGCCCGATCGCTCATCGGCCCACCTGCACTCTCTCCACACCGGCCAGCGCCTCGGCCACCAGGGCGCCCACGTCCATGGCGCTCTCGGCCCTGGCCACCTCTTCCAGCTTCGGATGGGTCTTGGGATGCCGGGGCGTAAAGACCGTGCAGCAGTCCTCATAGGGCAGGATCGAGGTCTCAAAGGTGCCGATGCGGCGGGCAAAGCGGATGATCTCCTCCTTGTCCATGCCGATGAGCGGCTGGAGCACGGGCAGGGAGATCACCGACTGGGTGGAGGCCATGGCTTCCATTGTCTGGCTGGCCACCTGGCCCAGATTTTCACCGGTGACGATGGCCCTGGCGCCCTGATCGGCGGCGATGGCCTGGGCAATGCGCATCATGAAGCGGCGCATGATCAGCGTGAAGTACTCCTCGGGGCACTTGTCGCGGATCTCCTCCTGGATATGGGTGAAGGGGACCACCAGCAGGCACATCTTGCCGCAATAGGGCGTCAGCAGACGGGCAAGCTCGATGACCTTTTCCTTGGCCGCCTCGGAGGTGTAGGGGAAGGAGAAGAAGTGCACCGGCACCAGGCGCACGCCGCGCCGGGCGATCATGTAGGTGGACACCGGGCTGTCGATGCCGCCGGAGAGCAGCGAGACCGCCACGCCGTTGGAGCCCACGGGCATGCCGCCCGCGCCGTCCTCAGCCGCGGTGTGTACATAGGCCGCCACGTCGCGGACCTCCAGATTGACGATCAGCTCCGGCTCGTGCATGTCCACCCGCAGATGGGGATAAGCCTCGGCCAGCTCGCCGCCCACATACTGGCTCAGCTCGATGCTGGTCATGGGGAAGCGCTTGTCGCTGCGCTTGGTTTCCACCTTGAAGCTCCTGGCGCTCATGAGCGCGTCGTGCAGGTACTCCCTGGCCAGGGCGGTGATGGCGTCCTTGTCCTTTTCACAGGCGGCGGCCCGGCTGAGCTTGATGATGCCGAAGACCTTTTTGGCCGCCTCATAGGCCGCGTCCATGTCGGCGTTCTCGTCGGCTGCTTCCACATACACCGTGGACTGGGCGCACCAGACGCGGTAGTTGCCCAGAGGATAGAGACTGTGGCGCAGATTGGACAGCAGCTTTTGTTCAAAGCTCTTGCGGTTGAGACCCTTGAGAACGATCTCACCGAGCTTGCAGAGGATGATTTCTTTCATATCAGGTTTCCTTTATGATCAGCTCCAGTCCGAGGTCGGCAAGATCTGCGTCCTCGGAACGGGCGGTAATGGACAGCGTGGTTTCCCCTCCGACGGAGAGGGGCAGTTCCAGGGGCCAGAGGGCGCTCTCGCCCGGGGAGATCGTGCAGACGGCGGAGCCGGCCGAGAGCACGACGGGGCTGTCGGAGGCGCTGTCGGCTCTGAGCAGCAGACGCAGGGCAAAGCCCTCGTCCGTGAGAGCCAGGGACGCGCTGTCGTAAGACAGGCTCAGGCCTCTGCTTTGGCGCAGCAGCGCACCGGGAGCGCAGGAGCAGCCGGTCAGCTCTTCCTGGGTGAGGAAGGAGGCGACGATGGTGTCGAGCACTGCGTTGATGGTGTCCTCATAGCGGTCAAAGCAGGCGGCATAGAGGGTGTAGTAGCGATCCCCGGCCTCCCACACGATCCAGCGGCGGTAGGTGTCGTATTTCAAATGGCTCATGCGCAGGCCGTCGTGGCCGCTGCCCACGGTCATTTCATTGGCCGAGGCGCCCCACTTGGCGGTATCCAGCAGCGAGAGCAGGGTTTGCGGCGCGTCCGGTGCGTCGCGGCGGACGGAGGAGAGAAAAATACGGCCGAAGAAGCGCCGGGGGGACAGGCGGATCACACCGTCCTCCACCCACTGCTCGCAGAAATCCGGGTAGCAGAAGGCGCAGTCGTGCTCATCGGCACCGGAAAAGCAGCGCTCCAGATCGTAGGGCGAATCCGGCAGCGCCGGCAGGGAGACGGAAAAACGCAGCGCGTCCGGCAGGTCCTCCGTCACGGTCACATCAGACGCCGGGGCTGCCTCCGGCGATTCCGCCGGGGCGCTCGGCATGGCACTCTCCACCGCGGGGGCGGGGCTTTGGGAGAGGGGCGCGGCGCCGCAGCCGGAAAGAAGCAGCGCGCAGAGAAGCAGCGCGCAAAGTCGTCTTGCTTTCATGGTTCACTCTCCTTTCGCCAGGTCATAGCTGCGGTATTGGATCGCCTCGGCCAGATGGTCGCTGCGGATCTCCTCCGAGCCGTCCAGGTCCGCAATGGTGCGCGCCACGCGCAGGATGCGGTCATAGCTGCGGGCGGACAGCCCCATAGCCTCAAAGGCGCCGCGCATGAGTTCCTCGCTCTCGGCGTCCAGGACGCAGAAGCTGCGAAGCTCACGGCTGTCCATGCGGGCGTTGCAGGAGGTGACGGAGGAGGAAAAGCGCCGACGCTGGATGGCGCGGGCGGCGTCCACCCGCTTTTTGATCTCAGCCGAGCTCTCGGCCGGGGCGCGGCGCTTGAGCTCGTCAAACTCCAGCGAGGGGACCTCGGTGATGATGTCGATACGGTCCAGCAGGGGACCGGAGATGCGCCCCTGATAGCGGCGGATGTCCGCCTCGCTGCAGCGGCAGCGCCCCGAGGGGTGGCCGTACCAGCCGCACTTGCAGGGGTTCATGGCGCAGACGAGCATGAAGTGACTGGGAAAGCTGACCGAGCCGGACACGCGCGAGACCGTGACCTCGCCGTCCTCCAGGGGCTGGCGCAGCACCTCCAGCACGTCGCTGCGAAATTCCGGCAGCTCATCGAGAAACAGCACGCCGGTGTCGGCCAGACTGATCTCCCCCGGGCGGGGGATGGTGCCGCCGCCGGACAGACCCGGCCCGGACACCGTGTGGTGGGGCGAGCGGAAGGGCCGCGTGCAGACAATGGGCTTTTCCCGGCTGGTGAGCCCGGCCACGGAGTGGATCTCGGTGGCCTCGATGATCTCCTCCCGGCTCATGTCCGGCAGAATCGAGGGCAGACGCTTGGCCATCATCGACTTACCAGAGCCCGGCGGACCCACGCACAGCAGATTGTGACCGCCAGCTGCGGCCACCTCGAAGGCGCGCTTGACGCTCTCCTGGCCCTTGACGTCGGCATAGTCCGGCAGCGGCAGCGCCTCGGCAAATATGTCCGGCGCCGCGGCGGGGGAAATCTCCTTCTCACCGCGCAGATGGGCGATGAGATCACGCACGCTCTCCACACCGTAGACCTCCACGCTTTCGGCAAAGGCGGCCTCCGCGGCGTTCTCGGCGGGCAGGAAGAGCTTTTTCACCCCGCTGCGCTCCGCCGCGATGGCCATGGGCAGCGCCCCGGACACCCGGCGCAGCGAGCCGTCCAGGGCAAGCTCGCCCAGAAAGGCGCAGTCGCCGCTCGGCGCGTCGATCTCCCCCTGGGCCGCGAGGATGCCGATGAGGATCGGCAGGTCGTAGAGCGTGCCGGCCTTTTTGCGGTCGGCCGGGGCGAGATTCACGGTCAGCCGGCTGGGAGGAAAGCGAAAGCCGTTGTTCTTGATGGCCGCGCGCACGCGCTCGCGCGCTTCGCGCACCGCCGCGTCGGGCAGCCCCACGATCTCAAAACCCGGCAGGCCGCCGGAGATATAGACCTCCACGGCGACGGCAAAGCCGCCCACGCCGCTGACGCCAAAGCTTTTGACACAGGAAAGCATGGCTCATTCTCCTTAAAACAGCCGGAGGAATTGCTTTCTCCGGCTGTCGCGATCTTGTGATTATTCTTCTACTTCGCCGACGATCGCAATGTGCAGTTCATCGAGCTGCTTCTGCGTGACTTCGGACGGGGCGCCCATCATCAGGTCCTGGGCCTTCTGGTTCATCGGGAAGGTGATGACCTCGCGGATCGACTCCTCGCCCGTGAGCAGCATGACAATGCGGTCGATGCCGGGGGCGGCGCCGGCGTGAGGGGGAGCGCCGTAGCAGAAGGCATTGTACATGGCGGGGAACTTCTTCTTCACGTCCTCCTCGCCCAGACGAACCAACTCAAAGGCCTTGATCATGATCTCGGGATCGTGGTTGCGCACGGCGCCGGAGGCGCTTTCATAGCCGTTGCAGACCAGGTCGTACTGGTTGGCCATGATGGTGAGCGGGTCGATCTCGCCGCGCTCGGCCTTCTCGAGGACCTCGAGACCGCCGGTGGGCATGGAGAAGGGGTTGTGGCAGAATTCCAGCTCGCCGCTCTCCTCGCCGATTTCGTACATCGGGAAGTCCACGATCCAGCAGAGCTGATACTGCTCCTTGTCCATATGCTCGGGGCACAGCAGTCCCAGCTTGGAGCGCAGCACGCCCGCGGTCTTCTGGGCCACGGCCAGCTTGCCGGCGGCCAGGGCCACAAAGCAGCCGGGCTGCAGACCCAGGGCGGCGATCAGCTCGTCCTTCACGCCCTGGACAAACTTGGCGATGCCGCCGACGATCTCGCCGTTCTCGTCCAGACGGAACCAGTAGCTCTTCTGGGCAGTCTGCACCTCCACGTCCGCGCAGAGCTTGTCGATCTGCTTGCGGGTGGCGTTGAAGCCGGAGACCACGACGGCCTTGACGGTGTTGCCCTCAAAGGGGCCGAAGCCGATGTTCTGCAGCAGGGCGGTGGCGTCCTGGATCTCCAGATCGATGCGCAGGTCGGGCTTGTCGGTGCCGTACTTCTCCATCGCCTCCAGATAGGGGATGCGGCGGAAGGGAGCGGGGCTGACGCGGTTGCCGTAGAGACCGTACTTTTCAAACACCGGCACCAGCACCTCTTCCAGCACGCCCAGCACATCCTCCTGGGTGGCGAAGCTCATTTCCATGTCCAGCTGGTAGAACTCGCCCGGCGTACGGTCGCCGCGGGCGTCCTCGTCACGGAAGCAGGGAGCGATCTGGAAGTAGCGGTCAAAGCCCGAGGCCATCAGCAGCTGCTTGAACTGCTGGGGCGCCTGGGGCAGGGCGTAGAACTTGCCGGGGTGCTTTCTGGCGGGCACCAGATAGTCGCGCGCGCCCTCCGGCGAGGAGGCGGTGAGGATCGGGGTGGTGATCTCCAGAAAACCGTGCTCGGTCATGAGACGGCGGATCTCGGCCACCACCTGGCAGCGGAGGATGATGTTGCTCTTCACTGCCGGGTTGCGCAGATCCAGGAAGCGGTACTTCAGACGCGTGGCTTCGTCGGCCTCGCGGCTGCGGTTGATCTCAAAGGGAAGCTCGTTGTAGCGGCATTTGCCCAGCACGGAGATGCTCTCCGGGACGATCTCGATCTCGCCGGTAGGGAGATTGGGGTTCTTGCTGGCACGCTCGCGCACGGTTCCGGTGACGGAGATCGTGGACTCCTTGTTGATGGCGCGGATGACGCCCATCATCTCCTCGGTCTCGATCACCAGCTGGGTGGTGCCGTAGTAGTCGCGCAGAACCACAAAGGCCAGCGACGAGGAGACCGCACGGACGTTCTCCATCCAGCCGCAGAGCGTTACGCGCGCGCCCGCGTCGCCAAGACGCAGCTCGCCGCAGTTGTGTGTACGGGATTGTTTCATAGTCTGTCCTCTTTTCTTCTCACAAAGGCTAAGCCTTTATTCCTTGATGATGGCGCCGTTGCGGCTCGTGGCGACCTGGGCGCCGATCCAGGCGCAGGCGTCGGAAACGCTCAGGGCGCGCTGCTCGCCGGTGCGCATGTCCTTGACGGAAAGACTTTGCGCGGCGATCTCGTCCTCGCCCACAAAGACGGTGAAGGGCGTGCCGATCTTGTCGGCGTAGCTCATTTTGGCCTTGAACTTTTTCTTTTCGGTGTAGAGCTGGACGCGCAGCCCGGCGCGGCGCAGCGCGCTGGCGGCGGAGATGGCAAAGCCCAGATCCTCGGTCATCGGCAGGATCAGCGCGTCGCAGGGGGCGCGGCTGATCTCGTCGGACAGCAGGCCCTGCTCATTGAGCACATAGAAGAAGCGCGTCAGACCGATGGAGATGCCCACGCCCGGCAGCTGACGGTCGGTATAATATTCCGCCAGGTTGTCGTAGCGGCCGCCGGAGCAGACCGAGCCGATCTCCGGGTGGTCGAGCATGATGGTCTCGTACACGGTCCCGGTGTAGTAGTCCAGCCCGCGGGCGATGGTCAGATCCACGGCAAAGTTTTCCTCGCTCACGCCGAAGGCGGAGAGGTACTTCACCACGGTCTTCAGCTCATCAAGGCCCTCGTCAAAGGTGGCGTCCATGCCGCGGTAGCGCTCAAGCGCGGCGAGCACCTCGTCGTTGGTACCGCAGATAGCCATGAAGTCCATGACGTTCTCGGCCTTGCAGGGGAGCATTTTGACCTCGTCGATCAGCAGCTGGCGGACCTTTTCGGCGCCGATCTTGTCCAGCTTGTCCACGGTGCGCATGATCTCGCCGGCCTTCTCGCTCATGCCGTTCATGGCGTAGAAGCCGTTTAAGAGCTTGCGGTTGTTCACGCGGATCTGGAAGCGGCTGACGCCCAGGCGCGTAAAGGTGTCGTAGATGATGGCCGGGATCTCGGCCTCGTTGGTGATGTCCAGCTTGCCGTCGCCGATGATGTCGATGTCGGCCTGGTAAAACTCGCGGAAGCGGCCGCGCTGGGCGCGCTCGCCCCGGTAGACCTTGCCGATCTGATAGCGGCGGAAGGGGAAGGACAGCTCGGCATAGTGGGCGGCGACATATTTGGCCAGCGGCACGGTCAGGTCAAAGCGCAGCGCCAGATCGCTGTCGCCCTTGGTGAAGCGGTAGATCTGCTTCTCGGTCTCTCCGCCGCCCTTGGCCAGCAGCACCTCGGCCGATTCGATCACCGGCGTGTCCAGCGGCGTAAAGCCGTAGGAGGAATAGGTTTCGCGCAGCACGTCCTTCATGCGCTCCATGATCTGCTGCTCGCCCGGGAGCAGCTCCATAAAGCCGGAGAGCGTGCGCGGCATCACTTTAGACATAGGTTCGGTTCCTTTCGGGGATGGGATTTCATCAAATAAAAAACCGCAGGGCGCAAAACGCACGAACTGCGGTTTGGTGTCGAAGAGAGGGAAAAGGCTCAGCGCTTTTGAGGATTGACGATGTTGCGCCAGTCCAGATCGCCGCGCCGCAGCCCCTGCACCAGCACCTCCGCCGTGGCGGCGTTGGTGGCGAAGGGGATCTGATATTGATCGCAGAGACGCTCGATCTTGTTGATGTCGTCAAAGCCGCTGGGGTTGGCGGGATCGCAGAAGAAGAGCACCAGATCGATCTCATTGAAGGAAATGCGCGCGCCGATCTGCTGGGCACCGCCCTGGTCGGCGTGGAGGTAGAGCGTGATGGGAAGCCCTGTGGCTTCGGCGACGAGCTTGCCCGTCACGTGAGTGGCGCAGAGCGAATGCTCGGCCAGAATGCCGCAGTAAGCGATGCAGAACTGTACCATCAGTTCCTTTTTCCTGTCGTGGGCCATCAATGCAATATTCATTCTGTAACTCCTTTTGGTGAGAGGCGCGCTCCGCCGGCGCGCCGTGAGAAACCGGCAGATTTCCACATTTGTTCTATCTTGTTTATTATAAACGGCAATCGCCCAAAGTTCAACAGAAAAATGGCGGTACAGTGGTATTTTTTTGCATTTTACTTATCGCAGACGCCGGAGCATATGCAAGTCATATGCTCCGGCGTCCGGTGAGCTGTGTTTTTTATTTCAGCAGAGCCATCTCGTGCTCGGAGGTGTCGGAATAGCTCTTGATGGTCCAGTAGGCGTCCAGCACCTGACGCGCCATGAAGGCGCAGTTGGCGCCGGCCTTGCCGCGCTCCACCACAAAGGCCATGGCAATCTGGGGATCGTCATAGGGGGCGTAGCAGATGAAAATGGCGTCGTTGACGATGTTCTTGCCCTTCTGGGCCGTTCCGGTCTTGGCGGCGACGCGCTTGGACTGGGGATAGTCGAAGAAGTAGCGGGCGACGGAGTAGTTGTTGACGAGGTCGTTGGCCACCAGACGCATGCCCTCCTGGATGGCGTACCAGTTATAGTCGCCGATGCCGTTGGGCTTGAGGTCGTTGACGTCACTGAGCACCTCGGCGCTGCGCTCGTAGATCAACTCGTCATAGTCGTAGCTTCTGACATACTTGAGCAGCGAGGCGCTGTGGCGCACGCCGCTGTTGGCCACGGTGGCGCAGTACTCGGCCAGCTGGATGGGGGAAAAGATGGAGTCGGACTGGCCGATGCCGGCCTGCAGCGTATCACCGATTCGCCACTCGGTACCGGTGTAGTCGGCGTGGTTGGCACGGTTGGACATGTTGCCGACGGTCTCGGTCAGCTCGATGCCGGTATGCTCGCCCAAACCGTAGGCGTGGGCGTATTTGCCCAGCTCGTCGACGCCCAGCTGGTCGGCCACGGTGTAGAAGAAGTAGTTGCACGAGTGCAGCAGCGCCTCGGTGACGGTCAGCTCGCCGTGGGTGTAATGCTCGCCCTCCACGGCGGTCCAGATCCAGCATTCCGGCGCGTAGCCGTTGGCCGCGTATTTGGTGAAGACGCCGGCGCACTTGACCGTGTCCTCGGTATTGATGATGTTCTGAGCCAGCGCCGCCGTAGCGGTGCAGGGCTTGAAGGCCGAGCCGGGGGCGTAGGCGCCCATCAGCGCGCGGTTGAACAGCGGCGCGTTGGGCTCTTCCAGCAGCTCGGAGTATTTTTCGATGATCGTGGAGACGTCATAGGTGGGCCAGCTGGCGATGGCAAGCGGCTCGCCGCTCTTCACGTCCACCACCACGCAGGCGCCGCCGGTGATCTCCCAGTAGCCGTCCTCAAAGGTCCAGTTGCCCATGGCGGTCTGCTCGGCCTTTTCGTTCCGGCGCTCGCTCATGAGGATGTCGATGCCGTTGGCCAGGATACGCTCCACCTGCTCCTGCAGCACGATGTCCAGCGTGATGTAGACGTGGTTGCCGGGCTCTGGCTCCTTGATGTATTCGTTGGCCAGCACGGTGCCGCCGGCGGTGCGGGTGACCTTGACCTTGCCGTCGTTGCCGTGCAGGTAGTTTTCAAAGGCGTATTCGATGCCGTCCTTGCCCACCATGGCGTCGGTGGAGTAGTCCAGCAGGGAGTAGCGCTCGTACTCCTCCTGGGTCATCAGACCGGTGTAGCCCAGAATGTGGGCGGCGTAGTTGGTCTGGTAGTCGCGGGTATAGGCACGCTTGACCTGGATGCCGGCCAGCTTCGTCTCCATGATGGAGGTGATGAGCTTCATGCTGGCGTCCTGGACAAAGACGTAATCGGCGGTGTTGATGGCGTAGCGGACGTTGATGGAATAGCGCAGGCCGGCGATCTTGCGCATGTCCTCGGCCGAATAGTTGCTGTCGATGTCATAGCGGCTGCGCATGTAGCTCAGCAGCTCCACCGCGGTGGGCGCCTCAGGCAGACTCTTGGACTTGTCCTTGAAATAGGCCTCCAGCATGGTGCGCTGGATCTCGGTCATGTTGGGGTCGTATTCAAAGGGCGGCGTTTTTGTGATCGGCAGATCGTCCACATAAGTGTCGCCGAACTCCTCCACCATGTTGACCAGCTCCAGCAGGACGGCGTTGGGGTCCTCGCTGGCGAAGAGCTTGGAGGTGTCGATGGTGAGGTTGTAGCATTCCTTGTTGCTGATCAGCGTGCGGCCGTAACGGTCAAGAATGTCGCCGCGTGAGGCGGTGACGGTCTCCTCCTTCTGCTGCAGCTCGCTGCTGGCGCTGTAATAGCGCTCGCCCTCGATGATCTGTACCCGGTAGAGGAAGATCAGGTAGACCGTCAGCAAAATCAGGAGCATGACCACCATGGCGATCACACGCTGTTTGGAAATCGTTTTGTTCATAGGGGTTCCTTTCTGGCCCTCGGGGAAGGGGGATCACTCAATCCATTTGGCAGGCGGGAAATAGCACAGCACCGTCACCGGCAGAGAATACAGAGCCTGGAGCAGGGCGGTGCCCAATATCGAAAAACTCAGTGAATCGCCCAGAGTCACCAGCAGCGCCTGGATCACCGCCGTCAGCAGCAGCGCGGCAAAGGCCGTGAGCATATAGCCCATGAAGCGGCGGTTGATGAAAAACTGGGAGATGAAGCCCACGCCGAAGGCGATGATGGGGAAGAGCACCGTGTAGGTGATGACGGTGTGGGGGGTGAACATGTCGGTAAAAATCCCCATGATCAGCCCGAACACCACGCCGGGGATGGCGCCCTCGAACATGCCGACGGCCGCCACGGCGGCGGGCGGAATGAAGGCGCATACGCCCGCTGGCCGGATCTGGGTGAGCACCATGTCCTGCACGATGAGCACCAGAAGCATATATACACCGTACCACAGCACGCGGCGAAAACGGCGCGGCGTGAGAAAATCTTTGAAAAGATCTTTTCTGAACAGTCGTTTCAGCACTTATTCCACCACTTCAAAGTCCTTGATCACAAATACCTGTACCAGCGAGTCAAAGGCCACCTGGGGTTCCACCACGCCGTATTCGATCTGGCCGCCGGCCTCGGTCTGGACGGCGGTGATGCGGCCGATGACAAGACCCTGGGGGAAAGCGCCTCCGTTGCCGGAGGTCAGCACCTCGTCGCCCACGTAGATGTGCGCGCCGTCCGCCAGGAAGGTCAGCTTGGCCAGTCGGTTTTTCATGAACGAATACTCGCCCATGACGATGCCGGAGGTACCCGTGTCGCCCACAAAGGCGCCGACGGACATGTCCACGTCGATGAGCGTGGAGACCGTGGCCCAGGTCTCGCCCAGTTCGGTCACCTGGCCGACCACGGCGCCGTACTCGGTCACCACCGGGTCGCCCAACTCGATACCGGAGCTGGCACCCTTGGAGATCGTGAAGCTGTGGGCCCAGTTGGATGAGGACCAGAGCACGACCTTGCAGGACTCAAAGACATAGTCCGCATGCTTCTCGCGCAGATTCAGCAGCTCGCGCAGACGGGTGTTCTCCTCCGAGGCGGCAATGCCGTCGCGGGCGCTCTGCTGGGCGTCGGCCAGCTGGCTGCGCAGCGACTCGTTCTCGGCCAGCAGGCTGTCGTATTTGTACAGGTAGCCGTAGATCGTGTCAAACCAGTTGACAGCCGAGCTCACGACCTTCTGCACCGGCGAAATCAGCACGCCCGAGACGTTGTGCACCAGACTGATCCGCCCGCCGCGGGCGGCGGTGGTCAGCGCGATGATCAGCGCCACGGAGGCGATGATCACACCTACGCGTACGCCGTATTTCTTGATATATTCCTTCAAAGCAGTCCAACTCCTTGCTCTTTGAGCATTTCCCCGAGCATGCACAGGGGCAGGCCCATGACGTTGAAAAAGTCGCCGTCGATGCGCTCGACAAACAGCGCACCCCTGCCCTGGGCGCCGTAGGCGCCGGCCTTGTCCATGGGCTCGCCGGTGGCGATATAGCGCGTGATCTCCTCCTCCGAGAGGGGACGGAAGGTGACGGCGCTGCGGTCGGCCCGGCAGAGCTCGCGCCCGCGGCGGATCACGCACACGCCGGTGAACACCTCGTGGGTGGCGCCGGAGAGAGTGCGCAGCATCGCCGCCGCCTCGGTCTCGCTGTGCGGCTTGCCGTAGACGCGGCCGCCATGATACACGATGGTGTCCGCCGCGATGACCACGTCGTCCGCCGCCGCCCGGGGCGCGACCTCCCGCGCCTTGGCACGGGCCAGGGCCATGACCAGCTCGTCCGGCCCCAGGGCGGGATCGGCCTTTTCCTCACCCACGGCGGGCATGATCGCCAGATCTGCCACACCGAGCATTTCCATCAGCTCTCTCCGCCGGGGAGAGGCCGAGGCCAGGATAAATCTCATGTCGAAAGAAACTCCGTTTTCAGTCTACGCCGCGGTAGTAAAGCCCGCGGGTCAGCACGTTGGGGCGGTAATCGCTCAGCCCCAGATAGCCCTTGGCCACCTCGGCGCATTCGCGGGCGCTTTCGGTGGTGAACATCAGGCGGTAGCCCCACAGACCCAGGGTATCCAGCTCGTCACGCTTGTCGGCCAGATACAGCTTGTGGGCGTTGTAGATCACGTTGCGGCAGCCGAATTCCTTGACCACGTGGAACACGTTGCCCGTGCGGTCGGACATCTGGGCCGGGGTGGAGCAGGTGCAGCGGCCCGCGCTGTGGCGGATCACGCACTGGTCCGAAACCATCAGCGGCAGACGTCCGTAGACGATCAGCTCGGTGTCCAGCGCCTTGTTCAGATCGCGGACCTGGCTCAGACGCAGCTCAAAGGAAGCGGTGGCCGAGATAATGCCGCAGTCGCGCAGCACCTCCAGTGTGCGGGAGTTGAAGGCGTTCATGCCGAAGTCGGCGCGCACGGCCATGCCTGCGCTGCGGGCCAGAGCCACGTGGCCCAGATTGCCCACCAGCGCCTCCTCCACGCCCTGCTCACGCAGTGAGGCAAGCGTGTCGGCAACGGTCTTGAGCTCGTTGTCGGTGATGACGCGGGGCAGCACCGCCACCACGCGCGTGCCGTTTTCCATAAACCGGCGGGCGCGGGTGAAGTCGATGGCCAGCTCCGTGGCCGGAACGTAGAGATAGTCCGGATGGAGGGCGCAGAGCTCGTCGCCCAGCTGTTCGATGGTGCGGACCTGGAAGATCCAGGCGCTGCCGCCCCGGCGGGGTGCGGCGGGGGCGAGGGGCGGGATCGGCAGACTGCGGCGGACGGGAGGCTTGGCGCGCTCTTCGCTGAGCGAAGAGATCAGCTTGCGGCGCAGCTCGTTGATCTCCGCCGCGGGAACGAACAGACCCGGATCGGTCTTGGCACGGTTTTCCACGCACAGATAGGGCGTGCCGCCAGTCTTGAACATCTGGTCGGTGATGTAGCTCTCGGTCAGACCCTGGCGCTTGGCGGCCTCCGGCACCGGGCCGGCGGCCACGGCGCGGTGGCCCTCGTCGTCAAAGGCAATGGCGCGGATGCGCTGATCCTTTTCACAGACGGTGTAGAAGTGCACGCCCACACGGCGCAGCTCGCCGTCGGAATAGGCGCGGCGGGCGTCGGCAAACAGCTTGTCCGTATCCCGATCGGGCGCTTCGGCGCGCACGCCGAACATGTCCTGCTTGTCGCCGTTGTAATAGCCCTGGGTGAAGCCCTCGCGGGAGAAGGCTGCCTCCAGCGTTTTCAGCTCGTCGGGCGTGGGCGGGCGCTTGTCGTGCAGCACCTTGGCGTAGATGCCGGTGACGATGGCGGTGTATTCCGGCCGCTTCATGCGCCCTTCGATCTTCAGACAGGAGACCCCGGCCTCCTCCAGCTCGGCAAGCTTCTCCACCAGACAGTTGTCCTTGAGGGAGAGGGGATAGTCGTCCATCCGCCCGCCGAGAGAATACTGCATCCGGCAGGGCTGGGCGCACATGCCGCGGTTGCCGCTGCGGCGGCCGATGAGGGCGGACATGTAGCACTGACCGCTGTGGCAGAAGCACAGGGCACCGTGGACGAACACCTCGGTCTCGATGGAGGCGTGGGAGGTGATATAGCGGATCTGGTCGATGGACAGCTCCCGCGCCAGGACGGCGCGCGTCAGCCCCATCTGGGCCGCGGCCTCGACGCCGGCCAGGTTGTGCAGGCTCATCTGCGTGCTGGCGTGCAGCGGCAGATCGGGCACGGCGGCGTGCAGCGCCCGCACCAGCCCCAGATCCTGGACGATCAGTCCGTCAGCCCCCAGCGCGGAGGCAAGACGGGCCTGGTTGACGGCGGATTCCACTTCGCGGTCGCCCACAAGGGTGTTGAGCGTGACATAGACCTTGCAGCCGCGGATGCGGCAGTAGCGTACGGCCTTTTGAAATTCTTCCTCGGTAAAATTCTTGGCGCCGCGGCGGGCGTTGAAGTTGCCCATGCCCAGGTACACGGCATCGGCGCCGTTCTGAACGGCGGCAATGACGGCTTCGGGCGAGCCGGCGGGGGAGAGAAGCTCGGTCATGAACAGATCTCCTTGCGGTAATGAAAGTATTAGTCACTGTAAGCTGTTGTTGCGATGCTCCATAGTAATTCAACCTAAAGTATACCACAAGTCCCCCTCTTGCGACAAGATGCAATTGATGCTATAATATGAAATCAATGAAAACAATCCCGAATGCACAGCGGAGAGACGATTATGCCGGACAGAGAAACAGACAAGCTCATAAGCCCCGCAGCGGCGGACGCGCTGATCGCAGCCCATGACGGCGACGTGGCGCTCTACTGCCTGTACGCGGCCCGTCACCCGGAGGCCGACGCCGAGACGGCGGCGGCCGTGCTGTGCCGTACCCGCGCCGAGATCGACGCCGCCCGGGAAAAGCTGCAGCGGCTGCTCAAGAGCGCGCCTGGTCGGCGCGCCGAGCCCGAACAGCTCGTCCCGGCGGAGGAGAGCGTGCAGTATCCGGTGCGCGACATCGTGGACAGCTTTCGGAACGACAGCGGCTTCTCCCCACTGGTGGACGAGCTGGGGCGCATCATCGGCACCGTGCCCTCGCGGGCCTATCTCAACGCGCTGGTGGATATGTACGACCACCTGGGCATGCCGCCGGAGGTCATCATGCTGCTTCTGCATTACTGCGACGGCGAATCGAGGCGGCGCTGGGGCTCGTCCCGGCGTCCCACGCCGCGGTACCTGACGGAGGAGGCCTACCGCTGGGCCAACCGGGAGATCCTGACGCTGGAGCTGGCCGAGGACTATATCCGTGAGATGGCGCGGCGGCGGGAGGACAAGGTGCGTCTGGCGGAGCTGCTGGGCATCCGCGGCCGGGAGCTGAGCCAGACCGAGAGCAAATATGTGGAGACATGGGCGGAGATGGGCTTTGACGACGAGGCCATTCTCATGGCTCTGGACAAGACGCTGACCAATACCGGCGCGCTGAAATGGCGGTATATGAACGGCATCCTGGAAAAATGGCACGCCAAGGGGCTGCACAGCGTGGAGGCCATCGAAGAGGCTGAGGGAAAGCACCGCCCCGGCTCCGGCGGGCGCAGCGCCCAGCAGGATGAGGACGACGAGGATCTGGCCGGCAGAATGAAACAGTACTGGGGAGAGAAAGCATGACCTACGACGGAAAGATCCTGGCCCGGGCGCGCACGGCGCTGGACCGGGTCCGGGAGAGCAACGAAAACGAGCATCAGCTTCGCCTCAGCGAGGCCTATGCCGCCTGCCCGGCTATTCAGGACTGCGACGAAAAGATGCGCGCGCAGATGACAGAGCTTGTCCGCATCACCCTGTCGGGGGCGAGCGACAGCGCCGAGCAGATCCAGCGACTGCGGGAGGACAACCTGGCCGTACAGGCCCGGCGGCGGGAGCTGCTCAGATCGCTGGGCCGCGGCGCGGACTGGCTGGACCCCATCGTCAGCTGCGGCAAGTGCGGCGACAGCGGCGTATATGGCGGCGGCGTGTGTGATTGTCTGAAAAAACTGTACAATGCCGAGCTCACCCGCGACGTGGGCGTGCTGCTGAAAAACGGCGACGAGAGCTTCGAGAAATTCGACCTGTCCCTGTACGAGGGCACGGCCCGCGAGAGAATGAAGGATGTGCTGGCCTTCGCCCGGAACTACGCCGAGCACTTTCCCGACGGTCCGGACAACCTGCTTTTCCAAGGCGGCACGGGCCTGGGCAAGACCTTTTTGTCCGCCTGCGTGGCCCGCGTGGTCGCCGCAAGAGGCTATTCGGTCTGCTACGACAGCACCTCGGCGGTGATCGCCGGCTTCGAGGAGCAGAAGTTCAACCGCAGTGAGACTGCGGACGCGCGGGTGCGGCGCATGCTGGCCTGCGATCTGATGATCCTGGACGACCTGGGTACGGAGATGAGCACGCCCTTTTCCGACAGCGCCCTGTACACCCTGATCAACACCCGGCTCAACGAAAAGAAAAAGACCATCATCAGCACCAATCTCAGCTATGAGGAGCTGGAAAAACGCTATACCGCCCAGATCTATTCGCGTCTGCGTGGCAGCTATGAGCTTTTGCGCTTCTTCGGCCAGGATCTGCGGCTGAAAAAGAAGAATAAGGGAACCGAAACAAAAAGGATGTGAGCCGCAGCTCACATCCTTTTTGTTTATGCGATTATCCGATGACGATGACGTCGTCCCCGGTTTCCCCGTCACCGGGCTCGGGCGAGACCTCCGGCGTGGGCTCGGGGGTCGGTTCCGGAGTAGGCTCCGGCGTGGGTTCCGGAGTAGGCTCCGGTGTCGGTTCGGGGGTGGGCTCCGGCGTGGGGACCGGGCGCAGCCAGGGGTAGGCGTTGTAGATCTGTTCGTCGGTCATGTACCAGGGATTGTCCCGGTCGGGATCGGTGGGGTCCCAGCCGCAGCGCAGCTCGTTGTCGGAAATCAGAGGAGCGCTGGGCTTGCCCAGAGGACCGGGATCCTCATCCTGGTAAAACTCCACCGCGTAGACGCTGTATGCGTTCTCGTAGATCCACTTGGCGTCCTTGATCTGCAGGCGGACGCAGCCGGCGGAGGCGCTGGTGCCCAGCTTGTCAAACTCCCAATACTCCAGCGAGCCGTTGTCGTACTTCACCTGATAGGGGACGGAGTGAAAGAGAATGTTGCCGGTGATCTGGGTCACATAGTGACCGTACACGTCATAGAACAGATCCTGCCATTCCAGCCGCCAGCCCAGACGGTAGATGCCGCTGCGCGGCGTGTCGGCGCCGGTGGAGCAGACCATGGCCATAAAGGGCAGGTCGAACTCGCCGGAATCGCTCTTGGTGTAGACCGTGACGGTGTTGGTGGTGACGTTGACCTTGATGTAGTACAGGAAATTGTCCCGCCGCAGATAGGGGAAGCGGCGCGCAGCCTCCTCGCCGGGGACGGGCGTGGGTTCCGGAGTAGGCTCCGGTGTCGGTTCGGGGGTGGGTTCGGGCGTTGGCGCGGGCGTGGGCTCCGGGGTCGGTTCCGGGGTGGGCGCGGGCGTTGACTCCGGCGTGGGTTCGGGCGTGGGCTCCGGACTGGGATCCGGGGCGGTCTCCACCACCAGGGGCGCGGTCTGAGGCGCGCTGAGCGTGAAGCTGGCTGCGGCGGCGCCCGCGTACATGGCGAAGGCCAGCACCAGGATCAGCAGAAAGGCAAATAAGCGTTTCATGGAAAAAACTCTCCGTGGTTACAAATTGTTACAAAGACAGTATACCTCAACCCGCGCGCGCTTACAAGCCTTTTTTCTTGCCATTTGCAGCCAGGGGAAGTATACTTGAAAACCTGGGAGGGATTTGAAATGGTCAATGAAAAGTTTTACGCGCTGGGGACGAACCGGCTGTATATCCGCGAGCTGGCCGAATACGGCATGGCCCGCGCCGCTCAGATCGGGCGGGAGAATGTGTTTGATTTTTCCATCGGCAATCCGTCTGTGCCCGCGCCGGCGGCGGTGAACGAGGCGATCGTGGACATCGTCAGCATGCTGCCCGCCGCGGCCGTACACAGCTATACGCCGGCAGGCGGCGGGGCCGACGCGCGCCGCGCCGTGGCGGCGGATCTCAACGAGCGTTTTGACTGCGGCGCAAGGCCGGAAAACCTGTTCTTCACCTGCGGTGCCGCCCCGGCCGTGGCCACCGCGCTCGCCGCGCTGGGCGTGGCGGAGGGAGAGTGCGTGATCGTCGCGCCGTTTTTCCCGGAGTACACGGTATACGCCGAGGCCGCCGGGATGAAGAGCGTGATCGTGCCGCCCGTGACCTCGGATTTCCAGCTGCACGCTTCGGCGGTGGAGCCCTGGCTCACGCCCCGCACCCAGGCGGTGCTGATCAACTCACCCAACAACCCCTCGGGCGTGGTGTACAGCGCCGAGCGCATCCGCGCGCTGGGCGAGCTTCTGGAGCGCAAGGGGAAGGAATACGGCCACCCGATCTATCTGGTGGCGGACGAGCCCTATCGCGAGCTGGTCTACGACGGACTGAGCGTGCCCTTTGTGCCGCTGCTGGTGCGCAACAGCATCGTGTGCTATTCCTACTCCAAGTCTCTCTCCCTGCCCGGCGAGAGACTGGGCTATCTCTACATCCCCGACGCGATGGAGGACAGCGAGTCCGTCTACGCGGCCGTGGCCGGTGCCGCCCGCGCCGCGGGACATGTGTGCGCCCCGTCGCTGATGCAGCATATGATCGCCCGCTGCGCCTCGGTGCGCCCCGATCTGGAGGTTTATGACCGCAACCGCCGTCTGCTGTACGAGGCGCTCTGCTCTTACGGCTATGAGTGCGTGCCGCCGCAGGGAGCCTTTTATCTGCTGATCCGCTCGCCCCGGGGCAGCGCAAGGGAGTTCTCCGACCGGGCCAAGGCGCGGGACGTGCTGATCGTGCCCTGCGACGACTTCGGCTGCCCGGGCTATCTGCGGCTGGGCACCTGCGTGAGCACCGACACGGTAAAGCGCGCGCTGCCGATCTTCAGGGAACTGATCGAGGAAAAATGATGCCAGCAGCAAAAACCGGCTGTGACCACTGGTCACAGCCGGTTTTTTGACGGACAGGATCGCTTCAGGGCTGGTGCAGACCGCTTCGGCCGCGCCCGGAGGAGTCGGAGCCGTCGTAGCCCAGCGTGTCGCCGATCATGTCGGCGATGGCGGCCATGGAGCCCTTGGCAAAGGGACTGTCCAGTCCACCGGCGCGCACGGTCTCCATAAAGGTATCATAGTCGCGGGGCATGATCTCGAAATACTTTTCCAGACCCTTGCCGCTCTCCTCCAGCTCCAGACCGTAGATTTCCATTGAGACGGCCAGGGAAACCGGGTACGAGATCACGTAGAAGGGATACTCGTACAGGTGGGTGATGTCCATCCAGTAGTACTGGATATAGCTCTCAAAGCCCTCCGAGCAGAAGCCGAAGTCCCTGGCGCTCTGCAGCGCCAGCTCACAGAGCTTGTCGGCGTCCAGCGCGTCGGGGCCGATGGCGTGGGCCTTGCTCTCAAAGTCCGCGAAGGCGCACTGCTGGATAAAGGTGTCCAGCGCGTCGTACATCTTGGCATGGCGCAGCTGCCGGATCTCGCGGTCGCTGAGCACCTGGTCCATGTGGGACAGGGACAGGAATTCCAGACTCTGGGAGAAGGTCTCCGCCAGGTCGATGGACTCGGCGGCGTCAAAGTTGACGTAGGCGTCGGTGAAGTGGCCAAACTCGTGCACAAAGGTCAGCAGATCGCTGGTGGTGCCGTTGGGGTTGAGGAAAATGAAGGGGGATTCGTAGTCGTCCAGATAGGTCTGGAAGGAGGTGTCGGCCTTATAGGGGCTGGGGGCAATGTCGTACAGCCCGTAGCGGCTCATAAAGGCAAAGGCCTCGGCACAGCTGCCGCCGATCTGGCCGGCCACGCTCCGCATGTCGTCAAAAAGCTCGTCGGAGTTCAGGGAGGAATAGTTGACGGAATAAGACACGCCCTCGTCCTCGGCCCAGCGGTAGATCGGCACCAGGTGGGTCTTGACGTCGCTGACGAACACGGCGGCGTCGGAGGGACTGTAATCCCGGTCAAAGCCGAAGTCAAACTCCATGGCCTCCACCCCGTCAAAGCCCATGGCCTCGGCCATCTCACCGCGCACGCGCATGAGCTCGATATACACGTCGGCAAGCGGCACGCTGTAGGTCTCGTAGTAGGTCATCAGCGCCGAGAGATAGCGCGTGTAGCTGCCGTAGCCGTCGTCGGAGAGCAGCTCCTCGCTGAGCTCAAGAAAGCTCTGCTCCTCGCCCTCAAAGAGAATCACCGGGTCGGCCACGATGCTGCGGTAGCGGCTGATCAGGTCGCTTTCCTGCTGCATGAGAGCCACGGTCACGTCGTTGTAGTAGGAGTCGTTGGGGTCGGCGTAATCCTCGCAGAAGCCCTCCCAGAAATAGTCCTCCTCCAGCTCGCGGCCCAGCGAGGAGCCGGCGCAGGCGTAATACAGCTCGTCGAAGCGGCGGGAGACCTCGGCGCTCTCGGCGCTTATCCACTCGTACTCGTCGGCGTAGTACTCGTCCCGCAGATCCCGGCAGTTGAAGATGTTGCACAGGGCGTACATGGTGGAAAAGGTATAATAATCATCCATGCACACGTCCAGCAGCTCCTCCACCTTCTTCAGACGCGAGCCGCCGTCGAGGGCCTGCTGCACGGCGTCGATGTCGGTGTAGAGCGCTTCGGTGTCCGGACGGGAATAGCGCATGTCGCTGAACATCACGCCGTCAGGGTTGTGCTCACTGTCGCCGCCCGACAGGGCGCCGAGCTTATCGCGTACTGCCTCACCCAGATCGGTGGGCTGCAGCGAACAGCCGGCGAGCATCAGCAGCGCAAGCAGCAGAGAGAGAAGCGCGGTCAGTTTCTTCTTCATGGGATACTCCTTTTGCCTTTTTTCGACTATCTTACCATACCGCGGCGAGAAAAGAAAGAGGAAATCAGCTTGCATTCCAGGGCCCCATCCCCTATAATTAATAGAAAAGCCGGGCACCCGTCCAGGGCCCGGACAGAGAGGAGCAGAAGTCATGAGCGAGATTTTTGTCACCGGTCACCGCAACCCGGACACCGATTCCATCGTGGCGGCCATCTCCTACGCCGCGCTGCGCAACGCGCTGGGCGACAGGGAATACCGGGCCGCGCGCATCGGATCGATCAATGATGAGTCGGCCCGGATGCTGGAAAAGTTCGGCTTTGAGCCGCCGCAGCTGATCAAAAACATGCGCACCCAGGTCAGCGATCTCGACTATGACCGGCCTCCGGCTCTGACGTCGAATGTGACGATGGACCTGGCCTGGCGCACGATGCGGGACGTGGAGGCCTCCACGCTGCCGATCGTGGACGAGGAGGGCCGCCTGTTCGGCCTTCTGAGTGCCGGCGACATCGCCACCCACGACATGCAGACCATTGCCGACAGCCGGATCGACGAGCTGCCGGTGTTCAACCTGCTGAGCGTTCTGCAGGCTCAGCTGGTCAACGAGAGCAGCTTCGTGATCGAAACCGTCTCCGGCGAGGTGCGCATCGCCGTGCCCCAGGCCATCGACGATCCGCTTGCGGAGGGAAAGGACACGATCCTCATCTGCGGCGAGCAGCCGGAGATCATCGAGCAGGCGCTGGAGCGGGAGGTCAACTGCCTGGTCATCTGCCAGAGCGAGATCAGAAGCGAGTGGGTCCACAGCACGGCCAACACCTGCATCGTCTCCACGCCGTTGGACGCGCGCACGGCCGCCAGACTGATCTACCAGGCCGTTCCGGTGGAGCGGGCCTGCCATACCGAAAACATCGTGATGTTCCATCTGGGCGACTATTTGGACGACGTGCGCGAGGTCCTGCTCAAGAGCCGCTATCGCTGCTATCCCGTGCTGGATGAAAACGAGCGGGTGGTGGGCACGCTCTCGCGCTTCCACCTGCTGCGTCCGCGGCGCAAGCGCGTGGTGCTGGTGGATCATAACGAGTCGGCCCAGTCCGTGCCGGGGCTGGACCAGGTGGAGATCATGGAGATCATCGATCACCACCGTCTGGCCGATATCCAGACCGGCCAGCCCATCAGCGTCCGCAATGAGCCGGTGGGCAGCACCGTGACGATCATCACGTCCATGTATCAGGAATACGGCGTCATGCCCTCACCCAAGATGGCGGGACTGATGGCGGCGGCCATTCTGTCCGACACCGTCATGTTCAAGTCGCCCACCTGCACCAAGAAGGACATCGCCATGGCCGAGCGCCTGGCGCGGATCGCCCATATCTCACTCCAGGAGATCGGGCGGGAGCTCTTCGCCGTGGAGGGCGCCGAGGAAAAGCCCATCGAGGAGCTGTTCCGGACGGACTACAAGGTATTCCATATCGCCGAGCATAATATCGGCGTCAGCCAGATCACCTGCGCCGACGCCTCCCCGCTGCTGAACCGGCGGGACGAGTTTATGGCCTATATGCAGAAGCTGCAGCGCGAAAAGGAGTTCAACTTCGTGATCCTGATGATCACGGACGTGCTGCAGGAGGGCTCGCATCTACTGTATGTGGGCAGCGACGACGACATGCAGCAGGCCTTCGGCGTGAAGCCGCGGGACAAGGCCATGTTCCTGCCCGGCGTCATGAGCCGCAAAAAGCAGATCATCCCCATGCTCACGGCTCTCTGGGGATAATTCTTAGTTTTTAGAGAATAGTTTTAGAAACGCCGGGGCAGGACTGCCCCGGCGTCGTCATTGGTATATGTCTAAAAACTAAAAGCTAAAAACTAATCCGTGACCTCGATATCCAGCCCCAGCTCCTGGGGACGGAAGCGCGGACAGACGTTCTCCGACACCTTGATGACCGAGGCGGCCAGACGGGTGCCGATCTCCACGGCCTCGCGCATGTGCTTGCCGTAGGTCAGCGCGATGGAGGCCCCGGCGCAGAAGGCGTCGCCGGCACCGGTGGTGTCGCGCACAGTCACGCTGCTGGCCGGACACACGCCGCGCTCACCGTTCTTGTCGGCATAGACCGCGCCGCGACTGCCCATGGTGACGATCATCGAGCGAAAGTCCGCGTTGACCAGATTCTGCGAGAGCGTGTCGCACAGCTGCTCGGGCGTGTAGTCGGAAAAATCGCTGACAAAGAGGATGCCGGCCTCCTGCACGTTGCAGATGAAGCAGTCGATATCCTGCAAAAAGTCCCGCCGCTGGGTGGCAATGGACATGTTGGCCACCACCGCGTAGACCTTTTTGTGATACTTGCGCGCGTAGCTCAGCACCCGCTTGACCACCGACTTGTCCAGGTCGATCTCAATGATGATGCTGTCGGCGTCACGAAAGATCTCGTCGCCCTTCTCGTCGATCAGCGCGGCCAGCGCGTCCATCTTGGGCCGCTTGGAGATGGAGCCGACCACGTCGCCGGTCTCGTCAAAGACCGCCAGCCACATGCCCATGCCGTCGGGCACCGTGACGATGTAATCCGTGTTTACACGGTGATTGCGCAGCTTGCGCACCACCTCTGCCCCCTCGGCCGAGTCGTCCACCATGCTGACGAAAACCGGGCGCAGCTCCACGTTGCCGATATCCTCCGCCACGTTGCGCCCCACGCCGCCGTGCACGATCTGCACGCTGCCGGAGTTGCGCCCGCCGGGGATATACAGCTCCTCGGGAAAGCCCTTGATGTCCACAAAAACGGTTCCCACAACAACAATCGCCATAGTCTTTCTCTCTCTTTCTGCACGGATTTATGCTTTTACAAAGCTGTGCAGCCAGTCGGCCCGCACATAATAGATCACCAGGAAGATCGTGCTCAGAAGCCAGGTCAGCGGATAAACCCAGTTGACCACGTCGATGGAGCGATAATAGGGCATGGCTACCGCGATGAAGCTCACGCGGATGACACACCAGAAAATCAGCATCGCCAGCATGGGGATGCTGGCCTTGCCCGCGCCGCGCAGCACCGCCGAAAGACAGTGGGACGCCGAGAGCAGGAAGAAGAACATGGAGCAGATCTCCGCCTTGCGCACGCCGAAGGCGATGGCCTCGGGCTCAGAAGTGAAGGCGCCGATCAAATGCGGCGCGGAGACGTAGATCGCAAGGCCGATCAGCTCTGCCGCCGCGATGGAGCACCAGATGCCGAAGCGGGCGCCCTTTTTGGCGCGCTCATACTCGCCGGCGCCCAGATTCTGGCCAACGAAGGTGGTCAGCGCCATCTGGAAGCTGGTGATGGGCAGAAAGGCGAAGCCCTCGATCTTGGCGTAGGCGCCGCAGCCGGACACGGCCATCGTGCCGAAGGCGTTGATATTGGACTGGACCACCACGTTGGCGATGGCGATGACCGAGTTCTGCATGCCCGTGGGCAGACCGTAGCGGACGATCAGTCCGGTCATGTCCCGGTCAAAGCGGACCTGGCGCAGCACCAGCCGATGGCTGTCGGCGGTGCGCATCAGCTTCAGCGCACAGAGGATGGCGCTGAGAAACTGGGCCAGGATCGTGGCCAGCGCCGCACCGGTGACGCCCATGTGCAGCCCGGCCACGAAGATCAGATCCATCGTGACGTTCAACAGCGAGGAGATCACCAGATAGATCAGCGGATTCCGGCTGTCGCCCACGGCCCGCATGATCCCGCAGAAGGAGTTGTACATCACAAGCCCCAGCGACCCGGCAAAGAAAATGCGGATATAGGTGACCGACAGGGCCATCACGTCCTCCGGCGTGCCCATCAGCCGCAGCAGCCAGGGCGTCAGCGTGGTGCCCGCCAGCGTCAGCCCCAGGCCGGTGACCAGATTGAAGGCCACCGAGGTGTGGATGGCAAGACGCATTTTTTCTTCATCCCTTGCGCCGAAATAGCGGGAGATGACCACGCCGGCGCCCATGGACACCCCGGCGAAAAAGCTGATGAGCAGAAACACCAGGTTGCCTGTGGCGCTGACGGCGGCCAGCGCATCGTTGCCGACGAAATTGCCGACGATCAGCGCGTCGGCCACGTTATAAAGCTGCTGAAAAAGATTGCCGATGAACACCGGCAGGGCAAAGCGGAGCATCTTGCCGCTTATGCTGCCGTCGGTCATCAAAAGCTGGGAGGAATGCAACAGAGCGTCACCTCGGTTGTGAGTGGCAGCGAATAATGGAGATATATTTGCAAGGGCTCCAACGATGTATGGCGCAATTCTGGCCGCAAAGATTGTCTTGTTTTTATTGGGTATCAGTATAAGATACGGGACCTGCCCCGTCAGAACGGCACCGCCTGATAGTCCTTCAGCGCCGCGCGGCGCGGCTTCCAGTCGGGCATCACGCGTGCGAGTGCGGCGTAAAAGGCGGCGGAGTGGTCGGCGTGGAGAAAATGGGTCAGCTCATGGGCCACCACGTAATCCAGACTTTCGTCCGGCACGGCGGCGAGAAAGGCGTTGAAGGTCACAATCCGCCGGGAGGGACGGCAGTTGCCCCAGCAGGAGCGCATGACGCGCATGCGAATCTCGATCTCCTGCGGCACGCCACAGGGGGCAAAGCAGGGCAGCAGACGCGCGCAGGATAAGCGGCAGAGCCGTTCGCTCTCGGCGCGATACCAGCCCTGCAGCACCCGGCGGGCCAGCGCTTCGTCGGCAGGCTCGCGCAGGCTGAGAAGCAGCGCGTCCTCCAGGACGCAGACCTCGTTTTTCGCGCCGCGGCTGAGCGCGAGCGGATAGCTCCTGCCGCGGTAGAAGAAGCGCTCGCCTTCGGCAAAACGCACTACTCTCTTCGCCCCGGAGCGTTCGATGGCGTCGAGGATGAATTCCGCGCGGCTTTGCAGAAAGCTTTCAATGACGCCGACAGGGACCCAGCGGGAGGCGGAGACGTAGACCTCTCCTGCGCGGATGCGCAGGTTCAGGTTCTTCACGCCCTTGCGCTCCAGCGTGTAGGGGACGTCCCGGCCGTTCAGACGGACGCTGCGCTTCATGGAGCAGGGGAGCCCTCGGGCTCCTCGGATTCCGCCGGGGCGGCGGGCAGAGACTCCAGCAGCGCCTCCATGTCCGGCAGCTCGGTCTCGCCCAGGGCCTCCTGCAGCAAATAGGCCTCCAGTGCGTCCCGGTCCAGCGGAGAATAGGCGTTCAGATCCGCGCCGGGCGCGGCGTAGTACAGGCGGGTCTCGCCGTCGCTTGTGAGCACGGCCACGCCGTCGGCGACGGTGCCGGAAAAGCTGCCCAGCGTGCTGTGGAGCGTGAGCTGCCCGTCCCGGACCTCCCAGTCCAGCACACGGCCCTGCTCGGCACCTATGGTCAGCGAGCCGCCGTTTTCCGCCAAAGTGAGTATGGAGAAAAGCTCCATGGCGTCGGCCGCCACCAGCTGATCGGCGTAGCTGAGCGCAAAGAGCGTGTAGTCGCCGGTGATGATGAGCGCCTCCGACTCAGGCGTCTCCGAAACGGTCGGCGCGCCCTGGGCCGCGCCGCAGCCCGGCATCAGCAGCGCCAGCAGCAACGCCAACAACAGGCACAGAGCTTTTTTCACGCCGATCCCTCCTTGTTTTCATCCTGCATACAGTATAAGCTTTTTTCCGGCTCCTGTAAAGAAAAACGGACAGCGTGAAGCTGTCCGTTTTTGAAAGATATGCCGATGTCAGCCGAAGAGCCCTTTTTTCACATAGGGCTCGCTCTCGGCGGAGAGAACGCGATAGCCGGTCTTTTCGATCTCGGCGCGCAGAGCGTTCAGATCCGGCGCCTCTTCGGTCAGAAAGCTCGATTCCCCCTTGCGGTAGGAGGACGATAGCTTCTTCGTCCCGGCCACGGCTTTGCGGATGGCGTCGTTGACATGAGCCTCGCACATAGTGCAGGCCATGCCGTCGATTTTCAATACCGTTCTGATCATGGCTCAGACCAGAGCAGCGCCAAGCGCCTTGCAGGCTGAAAGCGCCTCGTCGTCCGGCGCGTCGTTGCAGATAACGCTCTCGGCGGCAAGCGTGATGCCCGCATCGGCACAATCCGCTTCCCAGGAGCGCATCCACTCGCCGTCGCCCCAGCCGTAGGAGCCGAACAGCGCGACCTTGCGATCCGCCAGAGAGGCCTTGAGAGACTGGTAAACGGGCTCAAATTCGCCGTCCTCCAGCGCCTCGCTGCCCATGGCGGGGCAGCCCAGGGCAAAGGCGTCATACTGCGCGGCCTGCGCAGGAGAAAAATCTGACACCGCGTAAAGCTGCGCCGAGGCGCCGGCGCCCTGCGCGCCCTTTGCGACGGCCTGGGCCATGGCCTCGGTGTTGCCGGTTCCGCTCCAGTAGATAACTGCGACTTTGTTCATGTTCTTAGTCCTTTCTTCATTTTATTTTTGTATTTAACTTGCCACTGCGAGCCGCTCCACGCCGAAGCCGGCGCGGAAAAACGCACAGTAGGATCGGGTACACTTTTTGTATTTTTCAAAAAGAGCCAGGGCTTTTTCCTCATCCCCATAGACCTTCCATTGCCCGCTGAGCTTGAAGTTGCGCGCCTTGTTGTCAATAAAGCCGCGCACATCGTCCGGAGGATAGCTGAGGAACAGTCCGATCTCATGGGGAAACTCGCCGCCCTCGTGCAGACGGCGGATCAGGCATTGCAGACAGCTGCCGCAGCAGCTGTCGCCGTAGCCGGCCTCGGCGAGGATCTCCCTGGCACAGCGGCAGCTGAGATCCCTTTCCAATGCCGCGGGCCGGTAGAGATACAAAAGCGCCCGCCGCTCACCGAAGCGCAGCGCGATCAACTGAAGAGCCCGGGGACGAAAAAACCGGTTGAGACGGGACAGCTCGCCCAGGAGCGCGTTTCGGGATTCATAGGGACAGGAGAAGAGACTGCCGGTTTTGAGCCCCGCAAGCGTAGGAGCGCAGCAGCTTACCAACAGTTCATCGATCATGGCGGGCTCCTTTCTCCACGTGGTTAGAGATATCTAACTACACGGAGTGTAGCACCATTAATTCCCTTTGTCAAGATAGGAATTCAAAATACCGCTTGACAAATTCAGTTAGATTGAGTACAATCTAATTGATCAAAATTTTGTTCAGGAGGGTTCCCTATGTCTTTCTATGATTACACCGTCAAGACCCGCACCGGCGAGGACTTCTCGCTGGAGAATTTCCGCGGCAAGGTCGTCCTGGTTGTCAACACCGCCACCGGCTGCGGCTTCACGCCCCAGTACAAGCCCCTGGAGGAGATGTACGAAAAGTACCATGAGCGCGGGCTCGAGATCCTGGATATCCCCTGCAACCAGTTCGCCGGCCAGACCCCCGGCACCGACGAGGAGATCCATGAGTTCTGCACGCTGCACTACAACACCCAGTTTGCGCAGATGAAAAAGTCCGACGTCAACGGCGAGAATGAGCTGCCGCTCTACACCTTCCTCAAGTCCCAGAAGGGCTTTGAGGGCTTCGGCAAAGGCCCCACCGCCCTGGCCATGAGCGCCATGCTCAAGAAGTTCGACAAGGACTACAAGAATAACCCCGCCATCAAGTGGAATTTCACCAAGTTCCTCGTGGACCGCGAGGGCAATGTGGTGGCCCGTTTTGAGCCCACCCACGACATGAAGAAGGTTGCTGAGGCCGTCGAGGCCCTGCTGTAAACACAGAAAAAAGAAGGTTATCACACCATGTCCCAAGCTTATGAGGCACTGGAGCTGGATCGCCAGCTCTGCTTTCCGCTGTACGCGGCCTCCCGTGCCGTGATCCGGCTGTACCACCCGTATCTGAGCGTGCTCGATCTGACCTATACCCAGTATATCGCCATGATGGCCCTGTGGGAGAGCGCGCCGCTGAGCGTCAAAGCCCTGGGCGAGCGGCTGTATCTGGACTCCGGGACGCTGACGCCGCTGCTCAAGGCCATGGAAAAAAAGGGGCTGATCCACCGCAGCCGCAGCGAGCAGGACGAGCGAAGTGTGCTCGTCTCGCTGACAGAGCAGGGGCTGGCCCTACGGGAAAAGGCGCTGGCCGTGCCGGAGCAGGTGGGCGCGTGCATCCCCCTGCCGCCGGAGCGGGCCCGGGAGCTGTACGGCCTCCTGTATGAGCTCCTGGATGTGGTGGAAGAGTAAAATGACGGAAAAAATTGTCCTGAAGGATCAAAGCGTACGCAATGCCCTGATCGTGCGCACCAGCCTGGTAGGAGTGGGAGCCAACGTGCTGCTCGCGGCTATGAAGGCAGCGGTGGGTCTGCTGACCAACTCCATCGCCGTAGTGCTCGACGCGGTCAACAACCTCTCCGACGCGCTGTCGAGCATCATCACCATCGTGGGGGCCAGACTATCGGCCAAGAAACCGGACAGGAAGCACCCCCTGGGCTACGGAAGGATCGAGTATTTCAGCGCCATGATCGTGGCGGCGCTGGTGCTCTACGCCGGTCTGACGGCGCTGGTGGAGTCGGTCAAGAAGATCATCACCCCCGAAAAGGCGGAGTATACGCTGCTCTCGCTGCTGCTGATCGCCGCTGCCGTGGCGGCCAAGCTGGTGCTGGGCGCCTATGTGACGGCGCAGGGGAAAAAGGCCGATTCCGACGCCCTGGTGGCCTCGGGCTCGGACGCGCGCTTTGACGCGATCCTCTCCGGCTCCGTGCTGGCCTGCGCGATCCTGTACATGCTCACGGGCCTTTCACTGGAGGCCTATGTGGGCGTGGTGATCGCGGCCTTTATCATCAAGTCGGGCATCGAGATGCTCGGCGGCACGCTGGACGACCTGCTGGGCGCCCGCACAGACCCGGAGCTCAGCCGCCGGATCAAGTCGCTGATCTGCGAGGAAGAGGGCGTTCGCGGGGCCTATGACCTGTTTCTGAACAACTACGGCCCGGGACGCAACTATGCCACGGTTCACATCGAGGTGGCGGACACCACCACCGCCGCGGAGCTGGACCGCATGACCCGCAGCATGCAGGCGCGCGTGATGCGCGAGACCGGCATCGTGTTGGCGGGCGTGGGCGTGTACTCCCACAACACCACCGACGAGGAGTGCCGCGCGCTGCGCAGCCGCGTGACCAAGGCCGTCATGGCCCACGAGGGCACGCTGCAGGTGCACGGCTTCTATCTGGACAGCGAGGCGAAAGAGCTGCGCTTTGACGTGGTGTTCAGCTTCGACGTGGACGCCAGAGCGCTGCTGGAGGAGATCCGGCAGGAGGTGCAGGAAATGGTCCCGGATTATACGGTGATCATCGCGCCGGACCTGGATCTGAGCGACTGAGCGATCAAACAGAAAAGAGACGTTGAAAACAAGGTTTTCAACGTCTCTTTTTTGTTGCTTGTTTTGTTATTCTGTCGGGATGCGCCGGACCAGGATGGCCGCCACCAGACCGATGCCGATGCCGGCCACGGTGCCGCTGAGGATCAGCACGGGCAGATAATACACCACGTTGTGTCCCATCAGCACCACGGCCATCAGAATCTGGCCCGCGTTATGCAGCACGCCTCCCAGCACGCTGACGGCGACGCAGCTGAGCTTGTCGCTCTTCTTCAGCAGGATCATGCCCGCCAGACTCAGCACCGCGCCGGAGGCGCTGTACATCAGACTGGCCGCGTGGCCGAAGAGCAGCGAGACCAGAAATACGCGCAGCAGCGAAATGCCGACGGCCTCTTTCCAGCCCAGCTTGTAGAGGGCGAAGACCACCACGATGTTGGCAAGCCCCAGCTTGACGCCCGGGATGCCGGGGGAGGGGATCATGCTCTCCACATAGGACAGGATCATCGCCAGCGCCACGCACATGGCCATGATGGTGATTCGTCTGGTTTTCATCCGATGCCTCCGACGGTGAAGTCCACGCCGTTGCTCTCGCCGCCCTCGACGGTGACGGTCAGACGGTTGGGCAGACAGGTGATGACCTCGTGGGTGTAGCGAACAGGGGCGTGCTTGACGCAGATCTGATCGGGACAGTCGGCGTAGCTGAGATAGGCGCGGCCATTCTCGATGACCAGCAGATTGGTGCCGCCGTTGAGTGAATAGCTCCCGTCGACGGACAGCGCGTGGCGCTCCACCTCGAGGCCGTCAATGCGCACCACGGCCCAGCCGCCCTCCTCGCGCCCCAGATGGAACGCGAGGTAGAGCACCAGGGACAGGAGCAGCAGCCCGCCGATCACAAGCAGGTCGGCGCGCAGATGCCCGGCAGCAGGCTTGCCTTTCATTGGAAGTTAAAGGCGGTCAGCGCGAGGGCCAGAATACCGGCGGCCAGGAACTGGATCGGTAGTCCGCGGAAGGCGCGGGGCAGATGCTCGCTCTCGATGCGCGTCTGGATGCCGTTCATCAGAAACAGCGCGAAGAGGAAGCCCACACCGGCGCCCAGGGCGCTGAGAATCACGGTCAGAAGACCTTCGGCAGCGATCGTGTTGAGCGCAAGGCCCAGCACCACGCTGTTGAGGGCGATGACCGGGAAGTAAAGTCCCAGCTTTTTGCCCAGAGCCAGCTGCAGCAGCCACACCAGCACCAGGGTGATGGCAACGGCCGCGAGCAGCTGCAGCCAGGCGGGGATGAGAGAGCGCAGCAGCCACAGCAGCACGGACAGCAGCAGCGTCACGCCCGTGACGGACAGACCCAGCACCAGGATCTTGTCGCGCTTCGCGGCAAAGCCGATCAGCGGCGTCAGACCCAGATAGGCCGTCAGCGCGTAGTTGTTCACGAGCACAAAGCCGAGAATCAGAAGGATCGTTTCTTTCATGCTTCCTCCTCCTCTTTCTCCTCACAGCCCACAGCCAGAGAGCTCAGCCTGTCCAGAGAGAGGGCGGCGGGGCACAGGGCGTTGACGACGGCGAGCAGGATCGCAAAGACGATCAGACCGCCGGAGGCCTGGGTGAGGACGTTGATGCGGATGTTCTTCAGAGCCTCCACGCTCTGCCCGTCGAAGCTGGCGCTGCCGAACAGCTCGCGGATGGCGGCGAGCAGGAGCACAAACACGGTGAAAATGAGACCGCTGAGAAGCGCGTTTACCAGCGCCTTGCCCAGACCCTGCTCTTCGGCGCACTCTGCGCCGGCGAACAGCAGCAGGTCAACGGCCAGGATGGCGGCGTAAAAGCCCAGCATTTCATACACCGAGGGAACAAAGGCCTGGAGCAGCAGCTGGGCGGCGGAGGCAAAGCCGGCCACCACCAGCATGGCCGCGGCGAGGAAGGCCTCGCGCGGGAGAAGCTTGCGGATGAGACCCAGCAGCAGCGACGAGCACAGCAGCACGCCCAGCACCGCCGCGCTCATGGCCAGAGCCGCGCGCACGTCCGTGCTGGCTCCCAAGGCGGGAGCGGCGCCGAGAAACAGCACCGCGGCGGGATTTCGGAAGAGAAGTTTATCGTTTTTCATGCGTTCACCTCATTTTCCGTCAGAAGAGCAAAGGCGGCAAACACGTCGGCGGTGGCGGTATCCACGGCGTCGGTGCTCATGGTGGCGCCGGTGATCAGCGCCTGCTCGCCGGTGTAGCTGTCAGCCGTCAGACCAAGGAAGCCTTCCTTGTAGGCGGGCTCGTCCAGCTGGTAGCTGCTGAAGTAATCCGAATGGAGGATCAGCTCGCTGGCGCGGAAGGAGACGATGGCGCCGGTCTCATCGAGCACGTAGAACAGCTGCATGACCTCGTTGGAGTAACCGTAGGGACGCGCGGCAAAGGCATAGAGCGTGCCCTCAGCGCCCTGCACGGTGTAGGCCGCAGTGACGCTGTTGGCAAGGCCGGGAATCGAAACCGGCGTCAGCTCGGCGCCCTCGTCGAGCATACGGCCGAAGTTCTTCTCGTAGGTCTTGGACAGATCCTCCGCGTTTTCAGCGCTCAGCGCGTCGATCTCCGCAAGCAGAGCGGCGTCCGCAGAAGCGGTCACGTCCTCGCCGGCGGTGTTGTAGAGCCTCGTGCCGCCCAGGACCGTCCACACGGCCAGCTCGTTGGCGCCGTTATCGGTGACGAACCAGACGAAGCCGCTGCCGTTGGCGGCCTTGAAGCCGGAGACCACATTGCCGCTGCCCGCGAGCTCCTCGCCCTGGACAACGCCGGGCTTGTTGACGATACCGGGGTAGACCAGCGGGATCAGCTCGTTGAGAAGCTGGGAATCGTCCTTCTCCGCCGCGGCGAAGAGGCCGTTTTCAATGAGAGCGTTGAAGCCGTCGTTGACGGCACCGCGGATCGCGCTGGACGAGAAGGTGACGCCCGCCACCAGATTCACGCCGGACAGCGTGGAATCCTGGCCGGCAAAGCTGGCGGGGAAGTCCTCGCCCAGCTCCTTGTCGTCCGGGTTCTCCTCGACCGTGAGATCAACGATCTTGCCCTCAAAGTCCACCGTCAGCGTCAGACGGATGGGCAGCTTGGAGTAGCCCTCGCTGGTTTCGAGACGGAGCAGATACTGGCCCTTGGTCTCGTCGCGATAGACGCTCTGCACGCTCTCGGCGCTCACCGCCAGGGTGGAGGCGTCCGGGTCGGCGCGGTCATAGAGCAGCACGCTGTCGCCCAGAAGAGCCTTTTCTGCCTCGGCGGCAGCCTCGGCCGCGCGGCGCTCGTTTTCCGCCACGATGGGGGCGGCCACGCCGTTGACGCCGTAGACCAGCGCGCCCATCAGACAGAAGAGCAGCACCAGGCACAGGGCGGAGCGAAGAAGCGAAGTATTCTTCATATCACACACCTCCCAGCGGCTTTCTGCGCGTCCACTTCTCCAGCCAGGGGGAGAGGATGTTCATGCACAGAATGGAATAGGAAACGCCCTCGGGGAAAGAGCAGAAGCGGCGGATCACAAAGGTCAGCAGTCCGCAGCCCAGCGCAAAGAGCCAGCGGCCCTCGGCGGTGATGGGGGTGGTGGTGTAGTCGGTGGCCATGAACACGGCGCCCAGCACCAGACCGCCCGCCAGAATCTCGTAGAGGGCGACGGTGAAATCACCCGAGGCGACAAGATAGCAGACAAACACGGTGGCGATAAAGATCACCGGCGTCTGCCAGTGGATCACGCGGCGGATCAGCAGGTAGGCAAAGCCTGCCAGCAGAGCCACGATGCAGCCCTCGCCGATGGCGCCGCCCCGCAGACCCAGCAGCATCGCGCCCAGGCCGGGAAGCCCCTCGCCGCCCGCGGCGATCAGATCCAGCGGGGTGGCGGAGCTGACGGCGTCGACCAGGATGGGCTGGGCTCCGCCGGCCACGGTGGAGGTAAAGGCCATCAACAGGAACACACGCGCGGTGATGGCCGGGTTTGCAAAGTTATGTCCCATGCCGCCGAAGGCGCACTTGACCAGCACGATCGCGAAGATCGAGCCCAGCGCGCACTGCCACAGCGGCACGTTGGTGGAGAGATTGAGCGCCAGCAGCAGGCCCGTCACAACGGCGCTGAGATCGCCCACGCTCTGCTCGCGGCGGGCGATCAGATTGAACAGAAATTCCGAGACCACCGCTGCGATCACGCAGACACAGATCATCGCCAGCGCCTTCATGCCGAAGAGCACGACGGCGGCGACAGAGGCGGGAAGCAGCGCGATGATCACGTCCAGCATGATCCGGCGCGAGCTGTCGGCACTGTGGATATGAGGCCCTGCGGCCATGATGGGTTTATTCTCCACGGCTTATTTCCCTCCTTCCTTCTTCGCGCTCTCCCAGGTGCGGATAAAGCGGCGGGCGGCGCTGTTGTTTTCGGCCAGGGGACGGTGGGCCGGGCAGACATAGCTGCAGCAGCCGCACTCCATGCACAGCGACACCTGCTCCTTCTGCAGCAGCGCGCCGCGCGCGTCCTCGTCCTCCAGCTCCATGGCGCGGGCAAAGGCCGTGGGGTTCAGCCCCAGGGGGCAGACCGCCACGCAGCGCCCGCAGTGGATGCAGGGCGAGGGCTTGGTCTTCTCGGCGTCCTTGCGGTTCATGATGACCACGGCGTTGGTGGCCTTGAGGATCGAGGCGTCCAGCGTATCCACGGTCTTGCCCATCATGGCGCCGCCGAAGAGGATCTTGCCGGGCTCTTCCTTCAGCCCGCCGCAGGCCTCCACCGCGTCGCGGATCGAGGTGCCGATGGGGACGATCAGGTTCCTGGGCTCCTTGACAGCGGAGCCCTCGATGGTGACGATGCGCTCCACCAGCGGCATGCCGGTGGTAAAGTATTCCGCCGTTTTGACCAGAGAGGTCACGTTGATGATGATGACGCCCAGACTTGCCAGACGCTGTCCCGGCCCCACCACCTTGCCGGTGGCGTTGTAGAGCAGCACCTGCTTGGCACCCTGGGGATAGACGCTCTCCAGCGGCAGGACCTTGACGGCGCTGTCGTTGGCAAAGCGCTCGGTCAGCTGCGCGATGGCGTCGGGCTTGTTCTTCTCGATGCCGATGATATACTCCTCAGAGCCGAGGAACTGCTTGAGAAGGGCGATGCCCTTTTCGATCAGATCGCCGTGCTCCAGCATCACGCGGTGGTCGCTGGTGATGAAGGGCTCACACTCCGCGCCGTTGATGAGAACGGTCTGGATGTGGTTCTTCTGTGCCGCGGCCAGCTTTGCCCACACGGGGAAGGCCGCGCCGCCAAGACCCACCACGCCGCTGTCGCGCACGCACTGCAGGAATTCGTCCAGATTCGTCGGCTGGGGCAGCTTCAGATCGGGGCACTTTTCCATCTTGCCGTCGCTTTCGATGCGGATGGCCGTGGTCTTGCGTCCGCCGGCGCTGTAGGGCTCAATGGCCTTGACGGTGCCGGAGACCGACGCGTGCACAGGCGCGCTGTTGCGCCCCTCCTCCCGGGCGATCAGCTGTCCGACGGTCACGTAATCGCCCACCTGGACGATCGGCTCGGCCGCCTGGCCGGAGTGCATGTTCATCGGCAGGACGACTTCCTTCGGGATCGCCATGCGCACGGCCGCCATGCCGGCCGTGCCTTTGTAGTGGGGTAATTTCAGGGCAGAAATCTTTTTTCTGAGACTCAATATACCCGCCTCCTTTGAACTGGTTTATGCTTCATTTTCTGTCATTTGCCATACGCCGTCGGTACAGCGCTGCTCGCCGTCGGGGAAGATCCACAGCACCTCCACGCCCTCAAGACTGTCGGCCAGCGCGCGGCTGTCCTCATAGGGCATGCAGAAAAGCGCCGTGGACAGCGCGTCCGCCAGTCCGCTGTCCCGGCAGAGCACGGTCAGCGAATCGTAGTATGCCGCGGGATAGAGCGTGTCCTTGTCAATGATGTGGTGATAGCGAACGCCGTTTACGGTGAAATAGCGCTCGTAGACCCCCGAGGTCACGCAGGAAATGTCCGCGATGCGAAGCCGCCGGGCAAAATCCTCGGCGGAGCGATCCGGATTGCGGACCGCCGTGACCCATCCGCTGCCGTCGGGCCGCGTGCCGATGCAGCGGATGTTGCCGCCGATGTTCAGCACATAGCCCTGCGCGCCGTCGCTCTCCAGCCATCTGGCCGCCATCTCGGTGGCGTAGCCCTTGCCCAGGGCCCCCACGTCCAGGGAGGCCAGCGGGTCGGCGATGCGAACGGTATTGGCGTCCTCGTCCAGCTCCAGCAGTGCGATATCCGTGTGGCGGAAGGCCTCGATCAGGTCCTCCTCCGCGGGGATCGACGCGCCGGAGGGGTCGCTCTCGGCGGCCTCGCGGCATTCGTGCCAGGGGCGGAGCAGCGCGCCGAGCATCACGTTCATCTCGCCGCCGGTCAGCTCGCAGAGCTCACGGGCGTAGAGAAGAAAATCCATCAGCCGCGGATCGACGGTCATGGCCTCGCCCCCCGCGTTTTTGTTCAGGGTGCAGAGATTCACCATGCCGCTGTACTCGTGATAGATGTCGAAGAGCTGGTGATAATCCGACAGAATATGCGAAACTTCGGCAGAACGCTCGTCAAAGCGTTCTGCCGAATCTCCTGCGTAGTCATAGACATAGGAGACGGTGTCGAAGTAGGCGTAGTACACCTTTCCCTTCGGCTCGATCTTCTGCGCTTCCTCCTCCGGCAGGGCCGTGTCCGTCTGCTGCGTGCCGCAGCCGGCCAGAGCCGACAGCAGCGCCAGCAGGACACACAGCGCCCCGATCCGGCGAAAACTGCACAAAGGTTTCATCTCCTGTGCGATATTGATTTTTTACTTGGCGTTGTCAGCAGCCTTGGCAACGACGTCGATCATACCGTCAACGCTGATGGAGACGCTGGCGTACAGGGTCTCATCGGCAAAGACCTGGTGGCCTTCTTCGTTGAGGACGGTCTCGGAGGCACGCAGCTCTTCAGCGGTCTTGCCGGCGACGTAGTTGACAAAGTTCTGGGCCTGCTCATACCACTCGAGCGTGGCGGCGGAGAACTTGACCATGTTGTAGTCTTCCTTCAGCTCACGCTTGGTGCCTTTGAAGACGGTCTCAACGATCTCGCCGTTGGCGTCGATCTTGATCTGGGGCTGGGTGGCGTCGGTCACGGCGGCGATGATCTTGCCCTCGCTGTCCACAACAGCGGCGGCGTAGTCGGTGTACATCTTCACAACGCCCTCTTCGTCGGCGGTGGCGGCAGTGGACTCGTCAGCGGTGGAGTTGACCGCAACGCCCAGGGTGAAAGCGCCGTCGGAGATGAAGGACTGGCTCTGCTCGTCGTTGCAGGCCTTGAAGATGGCTTCCTGGAAATCAGCGATGGAAATGGAGCAGGAGGCGAAGAGCTCCTCGTCGGTGGTGACGCTGTGGCCCTCTTCGTTGACAACGGTCTCCATGCCCTTGACCTCGTCGGCGGTCTTGCCGATCACGTAGGCCTCGAACGCGGCGGCCTGCTCGTACCACTCGTGCGTGGCGGAAGAGAACTTGACCATGTTGTAGTCATCGCCCAGCTCGACCTTGGAGAGGAATTCCTTCTCGGGATCAACCTGGCCGTCGGTGACGTCCATCTTGTTCTGGGCCACGTCCAGCTTGGCGGCGACGATCTTGCCCTCGGCGTCGAGAACGACGGCGGCGACAGTGGCGTCGACCTGGGCGTTGCCGGCCTTGGAGCTGTCCATGTTCAGGGCAACACCCATACCGAGCTTGTACTCGGCAGGAGCGGCCTCTTCAACAGGGGCGGCCTCCTCAGCAGGGGCGGCCTCTTCGGCGGGAGCGGCTTCCTCGGCGGGAGCAGCTTCCTCAGCGGGAGCGGCTTCCGCGGCGGGGGCGGCTGCGGGAGCTGCCTGCTGGCCGCAGGCGGCCATGGCCAGAACCATGCAAACCAGAAGCAGCATTGCAAGAATCTTTTTCATTTTCATTCTCCTATTTTAATATAGTCTTGTTTGCTCCTTGTGCCATCCTCTTTATGACACTATCAGAGCAGCGACATCATACCATGCAAATGCCAACATGTCAACAAATTAACGAATTTGTTTTTACAGGAAACGAAGTTAAATATTGCTTACTGCGCCAGCTTTTTCACCGGGCTGCTGTCCCGGCCGCGGAGCGCCCTCCGCCCTCCGCAAGAGCAGGGGAGCGGGCGGGGGTGCAGTTACGCTCCCGCGGCGCGGACAGATGCGCCCACTCTCCCATTCACGGGACAGTGCGGCGGGATTTGCCGCCTTGACAAATTGCTTTATAGGCTATTATAATCATGTATAGTAGCTGATTGAGATATTTCAAGAGCGCGGAGGAGGGACAGCCGTGGATGAAGCGCATACCTATCTGTGCATCGACCTCAAGTCCTACTACGCCTCGGTGGAATGTGTGGAGCGGGGGCTGGACCCGCTGAAGGTGAACCTGGTGGTGTCGGACGAGAGCCGCACGGACCGGACGATCTGTCTGGCCGTGTCGCCCAGTCTCAAGGCCCAGGGCGTGCCGGGCCGGCCGCGGCTGGGCGAGGTCCGGCAGAAGGTGGCCGAGATCAACCGAAAGCGCCTGGAAAAAGCGCCGCACCGCCGCTTTGAAGGCAAATCCTGGGACGCGGAGGCGCTGGAAAAGGATCCCTCGCTGGAGCTGGACTTCATCATCGCCCCACCGCAGATGACCCATTACATGCGCTGCTCGGCGAAGATTTACGGCATCCTGCTGCACTATGTGGCGCGCGAGGATATCCACGTCTACTCCATCGACGAGTCCTTTCTGGACATCACCCATTACATGGGCGCCCGGCGCCAGAGTCCCACGGACTTTGCCCGGATGCTGATGGCGGACATCCTGGCCCAGACCGGCATCTCCTCCACCGTCGGCATCGGCAGCAACCTGTATCTGGCCAAGATCGCCATGGACATTTACGCCAAGCACCGGCCGGATCGGATCGGGGTGCTGGACGAGGAGCGCTATCGCGCCCTTTTGTGGGACCATCTGCCGCTGACGGATTTCTGGTCGGTCAGCCACGGAACCGTCCGGCGCCTGGAGCGGCTGGGCATCCGCACGATGCGCGAGCTGACGCAGTGCGACGAGCGGCTTTTGTACCGGGACTTCGGCGTCAACGCCCAGCTGCTGATCGACCACGCCTGGGGGCGGGAGAGCGCCACCATGGCCGATATCAAGGCCTACACGCCAAAGGAGCAGTCCCTCTCCTCCGGCCAGGTGCTGCCGCGGGGCTATGATATTCCCGGGGCCAGACTGCTGATCCTGGAAATGGCGGAGCTGCTGAGTCTGGAGCTGGCGGACAAGGGCCTTTCCACCGAGTCGATCACGATCTCGCTGGCTTATTCCTTCGCCGGCGGTGTGAAGCCGGCCCACGGCACCATCTCCACCGACGCGCCCACCAGCTCTACCCGGCGGATCCTGCTGTACACCGCCGCGCTCTATGACCGCATCGCCGTGATCGACATGCCGGTGTACCACGTGGGCGTGTGCTTCAACCGGGTGCGGGATGAAAAGGGCTGGCAGTACGACGTGTTTTCGGCGCCGGAGCGGCAGGAGAAGGAGAAAAATCTGCAGAAAACCATCATGGGCATCAAGCGCAAGTACGGCAACAACGGTATTTTCAAGGGGATGAACCTGCTCGAGGGCGGACGGACGCTCGAGCGCAACGCACAGGTAGGAGGACACAGAGCGGGATGAACAACGCACAGAGAGCCAAGATCTTCGCGCCTTACGCGGCGCTCAAGGGCTTCGGCGACTATATCCGCTCCGCAGAGCGGACGACGGAGGAGCGCGTGCTCCTGGCCGAGGATGCGGCGGCGGAGCTCAACGCGCGCTTGCAGCGCGTGCGGCGCGGTGATATCATACGGGTACGGTATTATCTCTGCGACCGCTATGTGGAGATCTGCGGCGCGGCGGGGAAGATCAGTCTGGAGGAGGAATGGCTGGCGGTGGGCGGCGTGAAGATCCCCATCGCGGACATTCTGGCGCTGGAAGGAGAGAACACATGAAAATCGGAAAGGTGCTGGAGGAGAGAAGAACGGCTCTGGGCCTGTCCCAGAGCGAGCTGGCCGCCGCATTGGCACGCGACGGCGTGCACGTGACCAAGCACGCCGTCACCAAATGGGAAAACGAGCGGGCGACGCCCAGCGCGGTGCAGTTTTTGGCCCTGTGCCGGGCGCTGGAGATCCACGACGTGATGGGCGAATTCTGCGGCGAGCCGGACAGTCTGCTCTCCGGGCTCAACCGTACCGGGCGCGAGCGGGTGGCGGAGTACGCCGCGCTGCTGCGCGCCAGCGACGCCTTCTGCGAAAAAGAGCAGACGCGGCCACGGCGTGTGCTGCCGCTGTACGACCTGGCGGTATCCGCCGGCACGGGCCAGTTCCTGGACAGCGAGCATTACGAGCTGCGCGAGGTGGAAAGCGAGGTGCCGGAAGGGGCGGACTACGGCGTGCGCGTCGCCGGCGACAGCATGGAGCCGCGCTTCCACGACCGCCAGGAGATCTGGGTGCGGCGGCAGCAGACGCTTCAGAACGGCGAGATCGGTATTTTCCTCTATGACGGCAGCTCCTATGTGAAGAAGCTCGTGGAGGAAAACGGGCAGATCCGGCTCCACTCCCTCAATCCCGCCTACGCGGACATCCTTGTCTCGCCGGAGCTGGGCCTGGGCGTGTTCGGCAAGGTGCTGGGCTGACGGGGGACGGCGCTCTCCGCGGAGGCGCGGCCGGGACGCACACGGAAAAAACCGGACGCCGGGAGAAAATGAAAACGGGACTGTGTTTCAAGACACAGTCCCGTTTTTCGTTTGCCGTATCGGGTTTATGCTTCGGTGTAGAAGGCGCGGATATAGGCCTCCACGTCGGCGCGTGTGCCGCGAAAGACGCCGGGCGTCTCCATTTTCAGCGAGACGCAGGCGGTGGCGTAGAGCAGCGACTCCGCCACGTCATGGCCGGTCATGCGCATGGCCAGGTACGAGCCGAAGGTGGTGTCGCCGCGGCCCGTGCGGCCGGAAAGGTTGCGGGCCTTGACCGGACAGCGGTACACATCCCTGCCATCGAAGACCAGCATCTCGGTGTTGTGGGAGACCATGACCTCCCCGGCACCCCAGTCACAGAGCAGACGGGCGGCCGATTCCCGGTCGGATCGGCCGGTGAGGATCTCGGCCTCGGCGGCGTCGGTTTTGAAAAAGCGCATGTAGGGCAGATAGCGGCGCTTGTCGGCCCAGTCGTGGAAGCAGAGACTGCCGTCCTCGTTGTGCCGCAGGAAACCCTGGGCGTCGGCACTGAGCAGACCGCGCCCGTGCAGCGCCTCGATCAGCTCCGGCGGGAAATCGCCGTACAGGAGGCCCGCCAGATGGCACAGACGGTAGGAGATATCCGGCAGCTCACCGGGCAGGATCGGGTCGGACTGGGCGGGGCACTGGGCCCGCCGCCGTTCCCGGTCGGGGGTGAAGTACTCGTTTCGCATCAGCGTGGTTTTTTTCGAATCCAGCAGCGCCTTGTCCTGCGGCTCCAGCGCGATGACGTCCATGATGTCCGCGTCCGCCGCGGCGATCTTGACGGCCGCGAAAACCGAGGCCCCCGCCGCGCTGGCCGCCGGGGTGCAGAAGGTGACCGCGCCGCCGACGCTGCGGTCCTCCGCGCCGGTGTAGTCGATGTTGACGTCCCGCGTGGCGGGGCCGAGAATCAACAGATCATAGGGCTTCATGTTTCGTGTTCTCCTCCGTTATGGGAAGCTTACGGCTTTCAGGCGCCGCCTCAAGCCTGATAGGGCGTGCCGGTGCCGGCGACCATGTTGTCGTAGGCGCGTTTGACCTTGGCGTAGTTGCCGTCGCGGTCCAGGGCGATGCCGCGCCCCACGCCGTCCACGATCACGCCGCGGCCGATGGCGGCGAGCTTTTCATCCAGCGCGCGCAGCATGGAGGGGGCGCTGCCCGGCTCGGTGCTGCGGCCGTCGAAGATGATGTGCAGATACAGCTCGTCCACGCCCTCGGCCATCTCGGCGATCATCAGCGGATAGTCGATGCAGCCGTGGCTGGACTTCTCGGTCAGGTACGAGATCAGATGCAGGGCCGTGCCCGGCTGTCTCGCGGCCTCCACCGCGTGGAGGAAGACCGGGTTGCGCTTGAAGGAGCCGTCGCGGATGGCGGCGTCCATGCGCATGTCGTCCTGGGGCACGATGCGGCCCGCGCCCAGATTGTTGTGGCCGGCCTCGGAGTTGCCGGGCTTGCCGCCCTGCAGGCCCACGTCCTCGCCGGAGGCGTGCAGACGGCAGAAGGGATAGCGCGCCAGAAGTGCGTCCCAGGCGGGCGTGTCGGCCAGATAGATGGCGTCGCCCTCGTCGCGTGCGCCGAAGCCCCAGCCGTCCAGGATGATGAGCAGCATCTTGTCGCTGCGCAGTTCAGGGGTGGTAATCAGACTCTGCCCCGTCATCTCCTCCGGTTTGGCAAGACCCAGCACGCTCAGCACCGTGGGCGCCACGTCGCCCAGACGGCCGTCGCGCAGCGTTACCTCGCGGCCCCGGGGATCGAGCACGATGAAGGGTACCAGATTCGTGGTGTGGGCCACATGGGGCTTGCCCTCCCTGGTGTAGAGAGTTTCAATATTGCCGTGGTCGGCGGTGATGGCAACAAGATAGCCCTTATCTTTGGCATAGTGGGCGACCTCGTCCACGTAGCGGCTGATAGCGGCGGCGGCGATGAGCTTGGCCTCCCGGTTGGCGGTGTGGCCGATCACGTCGCCGTTGGCGAAGTTGGTAACGATGAAGTCATAGTTCTCGTCCACGGCGCCCTTGACCTTTTCGGCAACGGTGGGCAGACTCAGCTCCGGCTGCTGATCGAAGGGGATGCCCTTGGGGGAGGGGACGCACAGGTCCGTCTCGCCGGGGAAGGGCTGGTTGTAGCCGCCGTTGAAGAAAAAGGTCACATGGGCGAACTTCTCGGACTCGGAGCAGTGGAACTGCCGCAGCCCGGCCTCGGAGAGAACCTGGGCCAGGGGCCTGCGTACCCGCTCGGGGGCAAAGGCGATGGGCAGGTTTTTGAATTTCTCGTGGTACATGGTCATGATGGCAAACTCGGTGTCGGCCATGTACTCGCGCGCAAAGTGCGGGAAATCCGGGTCGGTAAAGGCCTCGGTCAGCTCGATCTCGCGCTCGCCGCGGCGGCAGCAGAATACCACCTGGTCACCGTTCTTGACCTTGCCGACGGGCTTGCCGTCCGCGCCGATGAGACTCATGGGCTCCAGCGAGTAATCGGTGCCGCCCGCCTGATATGCTTTTTCCACGGCGCGCGCCAGGGCGTCGCCGCCGTGAAACTCCTGAACAGACATGAGGAATGTGCTCCTTTCTATTCTATTACAACCCGTAAACCGGGGAAGAAAACTCAGTGCAGCGGCGGAAACAGATCCAGCAGCTGCGAGAAATGCGTGATGAACACGTCAGGGCGGTTTTCATCCGTGACGGTCTGAGGCTTTTTGCCGGGGTACTGGACGGCCACGGTCATGCCCAGACCGGCGGCCTTGGCGCCCACGATGTCGCGGTTGAGGTTGTCGCCCACATAGCAGGTGTGCTTGCCCTCCGAGCCGCACTCCGCCAGCGCGTAGTAGTAAATGGCGGGATGGGGCTTGCGGATGAGGCAGACGGAGGACTGCTGCACGCTCTTGAAATAGGGGCGCAGCCCGTCCCGGTCCAGCCATTCGTCCACCTCGCGGGTGCCCACCAGATCGCTGACGATGGCCAGCGTATAGCCGCGCCGATAGAGCTCCTTAACGGTCTCGGCGCCGCCGTCGGTCACCACGCGCTCGCCCTTGGTCTGGCGGTACTGGAAGGTCATGGCGTCGGCGTTGGCCTCTACCCGATCGCGGGGGAAGTCATAGGCCAGCCAGCGGGTCCACAGCTCCTTCACCGGGGCCTCGCAGTAGAAATGCAGCGCCCACTCGCGGTATTTGTCATAGCGCGGCTCGATCACGTCGTGGTAGAAGGCCACGGGATCGCCCTCATACCCCAGCAGCTCGCAGATGCGGGTCTTGGCCGCGGTCTCGTAGGCCGTGTCCTTGCGGATCACGCGGAAGGTATCTCCCAGATCGACGAAAATCGTGTCAATATTCCGGCTCATAGCTTGTCTCCCTTCAGAATCGGCAGATCGAGAATATCGGTAAAGCGGTGGACGATATAGTCGGGACGATTTTCGGCCGTGATGGTCTTTTTGGCCAGCTTTTCAGGGCTGATGAACAGCACGTTGGCCCCGATGCCGGCGGCCTTGGCGCCGGTGAAATCGCGGCTGAGATTGTCCGCCACCGAGGCGCACTCCTCCGGCTGGAGGTGGAGCTGCTCGCAGCCCATATGGTACAGCCGCGGGTCCGGCTTGCGCAGACCGCAGACGCTGGAGAGCACCAGCGCATCGAAATACTTGTCCAGACCGTCGTCGCGCAGCCAGTCGGGGATCTCGTTCTCACCGACGAGGTTGGAGATGATGCCCAGCTTGTAGCCCCGCGCGTGCAGGGTCTCGATGACCTCCAGACCGCCCTCCACCAGATGGCGCTTGCCCTTGGTCTGGCGGTACTGGAAGGTCAGCTCGTGGCAGATCGAACGCAGCCTGTCCTCCTCCATCTCGGGCAGAAGCCAGTTGTGCCACAGCGCAAAGTCACCACACTCGCGGCATTCGCTCAGCGCCCAGTCGCGATAGGGGGCGTAGCGCTCCTCCACCAGGTCGTTAAAGCCCTGCACATCGCTTGCACCCACAAGCTCGGCCATGCGTTGCTTCGCGGCCTCGATATGCTCGGGCACCGTCTCGGCGATGCGCAGCGTGCCGCCGAGATCAAAAAATACACCTTTGATCGTCGCCATGGCTGCCCTCAGTTCAGAGCCGGGAAAAGGTCCAGCAGCTCGGGGATGGACTTGATGTTGTAGTCCGGCAGCACCGTGGGGGCCTTGCCCTCGCGGTCGGCCGTACCGGCGTCCTCGAAGAGGACCATCGCGCCGAACTGTGCGGCCTTGGCGCCCTCCACGTCACGCACCGGGTTGTCGCCCACATAGGCGCACTCCTCGGGCTTCGCACCGATGCAGCGGGCGGCCAGCAGGTAGATAGCCGGGTCGGGTTTGCGCAGACGCACCTTGGACGAGAGGATCACTGTCTTGAAGCAGTCGGCCACACCGTCGCGGCACATCCAGTCGGGGATCTCGGTCTCGGTGATGGTATTGGCGATGATGCCCAGCATGTAGCCGCGCGCCTTGAGCTCGCGCAGCGTTTCAAGCGTGCCGTCGTGCACCACGCGGCGGCCGTCGTGGTCGCGCCAGAGGCGCGTCAGCTTTGCCGCATGCGGCGCCACACGCTCCGCCGGATAGTCGGGCAGCAGGTATTGCAGCCACAGCTCCATCTCGGACACGTCCAGCAGACCCGTCTTGGCCCATTTGCGGTAGGCCTTCCAGTTGTTGTTCAGCTTTTCGAAAAACGCGTCGTGATCCTCCGTCGCGCCGACAAGCTCCATCAGCTCCCGATCGGCTGCGGCGGTAAAGTCCGCGTCCTCGACCACATAGCGCAGCGTTGCGCCGACGTCAAAAAAGATCGCCTTGATGTTTTGTCCCATGGGTATACCCTCCTGCCTGTATTTTTATCCTGAATATCAGCTGTTACGATTCCGGGAGACGATCACGCGCAGCCTTGCGCGGCGAGCCACTCGGTCCATCGGACGCGGTAGTCGGTTTCGTGATTCTCCTGTACGTACCGGTAGAATTTCTGCGTCATTTCGGCCTTGCCGAGATAATAGGGGTCCTTCCAGCCGCCGTCGCCCTGAAAGAGCATGTAATTCCCGCCCAGCATGCACTGGCGGTAGAGGATGTCCTTCAACGGCACCCCGGGATTCTTCAAAATGTCGTACACCGCAAAGAGCGCGGTTGAGCGGCCCTTTCCGGCGACGCAGTGAAAGTGGAGCCAGTCGCCCTCCTCCATCTCCTTTGTCAGCGCGATCAGCGCCTCGACGGAGTCCGTCTCCGGGAAAATGTGGTCGGTGCAGGGGATGCGCACGTAGCACAGCCCCTCCTGCTCCACCAGCTCGCGCTCCGTGATCGCCCGGTCAACGCGGATCGTGACGGGCTCGTAAGGCTCTTTTGTCTTCTGCTTGAGCACGAAGGCCTCGATCTGGCTGCCGGATAGTTCGGAGAGCAGAAGCTCCTCCCCGGCCATGATCTCGTCGGCGCTCAGACCGACGTTCGCCCAGTTGTTCTTTCCGTAATGGCTGATGGGCAGCTCGTTGAGGAAGAAATGGCTCTCCTGACGCAGATCGACGATGAAGATCCTCCCGTCCGTCATCTGGCGGATCTCCGACGCCAGCGCGCGAAGCTGGTGGCGGACAAACTGTCCGCTGCCCGAGGCGTTGAGGGAATGAAAGCCCTGCAGGCTGGGCTGATAGGACGCGTCCAGCGCGTATTTTTCGGGAGGCGCCGACAGAGGAGAGAGCATCGTGCGGAATTTCTCGGGAAGCGGCGTCTCCATGTTTGCGTTGCTGCGGTCCCGCCGCCAGAGAAACGGCGCATAGTCGTTCCGGTCGATCTGTCTTGTATTGGTGATGCTTTGCATGAACTGCCTGCCTTTCGATATGTTACAGATTCGAGCGCGTGAGCGCCGCACCGTTCGACGAGGCATTCACGCTGCGGATGATCGCGGGGATCTCATAGAGCTCGTTGACCGTGAAATCCGGCTCAAAGCCCGCGTTTTCCAGGCCCGCGTCCCGGTGGGCCGTGCCGGGGAAGCGGATGCGGATCATGAGTGCCCAGCCGGCATTCCGGGTGCCGCGCACATCACGGGAAATGGTGTCGCCCACGTAGGCCAGCTCCTCCGGGGCAAGGCCCAGCCGGCGCTCCGCCACCCGGAAGATCTCCGGATCGGGCTTGCGAATCCCGGTCTCGGCGGAGGTGATGACGCAGTCCATATAGCGGTCAATGTCATACTCCGCCAGAAAATGGGGCACCACCGAGCGGGAGATGATGTTGCTGATGACGCCCAGGCGCAGTCCCATGTCCCGCAGCTGTTCCATCGTCTCTTTCAGTTGGGGACGGCGCATGACGCGGGGCCGCTCGTAATCATAAAGAAAGCTCAGCTCCTCGGCCAGGGGCGCGAGCCGTTCGCGGCCGATATGGTAATCGCGCAGAAAATAGTCGTTCCAGATCTCAACGCTGCTCAGCTCGCGCAGCGTCTGCTCGGAGTGGTGCTTGTAGATCTCACTGTTGACGGGGAGCTTTTCGGCCAACTCCTCGGGCGTAGCGCCGACGGCGATCCCGTAGTCGGCCAGCCGGTCGAGCACGCGTCTGGCAAACCAGATATCGCGTCCCCGGGGCATGTCGCCGGTGTGCAGCGTGCCGCCCAAATCGAATAGTACAGCGCGGATCATGGATGCAGCCTCCTTTCAGCCTGTCGCTCTCAAACGTTTGCGAAGTTCATCTACGCTTACTGTAGCGCTGAGAGGATGAAAAGTCAAGAGAAAACAGAAACTTTTTTAAATAAAAAATAAGGCAAACACGATTAAAACGATAAAAAACGGAATTAAATCGGAACATTTCGGAAAGGGAACGCACAGTTTCCGAAAAATACGGGCGAAGCCTTTGCACAAGAAAGGCGAGAAGTCGTCTGATTATGGGAAAAAGACACAATCTGCGAATTTCCAGGCACTTTTTTATCATATGGAGGAATTCGTTCTTGTATTTTTCGTGATGATACGGTAAAATAATACCGGAAATCAGAGCGAAAATTTCCGACAGGAGGATCGCAAAATGAAGAGTGTTACGATCAAAGACGTGGCGAAGGCTGCCGGCGTATCCTATTCCACCGTCTCCCGCGCGCTGACCGGAAGCCCCGAAATCAGCGAGGAGACCCGCGAACGCATTTTGCAGATCTGCCGGGAGATGAACTATACCACCAATACGGTGGCGCGCTCGATGGTCATGAAAAGTACCAAGCTGCTGGGACTGATCCTGACAAGCGTGAACAACCCTTTCATGTCGGAGCTGGCCTATTACATCGACCGTCAGGCACGCGAGCGGGGCTATAACATCATCCTGTGCAATTCCTCCCGCGACGCCGAGCAGGAGCGGGAGCTCTTTGAGCTGATGATGGGCCGCCAGGTGGACGGCATTCTGATTTTCCCCTCCGGCATGGACAGCTACAATAAGCTGCGCGCCTATCTCAGCCGCGTCCCCACCGTGTTCATCGGGGAAAACCTGCGGGAGGCGCCGGAGAGCTATGTGTCCGTGGACAACTATCGCGGCGCCCAGATCGGCGTGGAGTATCTCTACTCGCTGGGGCATCGGAATATCCTGTACTTCGGACGGCGCCGGGGCAGCACCACCCACCAGCTGAGAGCCGAGGGCTATGCCGACGCCTGCCGGCGGCTGGGGCTGACGCCGCAGTACTGCAACAACACCTTCTCCAGCTCGTCTATCAAGTACGGCTATCAGATGGCCAAGCAGCTTTTCTCTCAGAAGCGGAATTACAGTGCCATCTTCGCCGCCACCGACACCAACGCCCTGGGCATCATGCAGGCGGCGGAGGAGATCGGACTGAAGATCCCGGAGGAGCTGTCGCTGCTGGGCTTCGACAACATCCACGACAGCGGCCTGCCGCGCATCGAACTCTCCACCGTGGAGCAGCCCAAGAAAATGCTGGCGGCGGTGGCGGTGGACACGCTGATCGACAAGATCCAGAACGAGCTGACGGGTTATTCCCATCGTATCCTCTCGCCCACGCTGATCGAGCGCTCCTCCTGCGCAAGAGTCAAGTAAAAAAGGCGAAACAAAAAAGAAAAACACACGGATCACGCCGGACATGGCCGATCCGTGTGTTTTCGTTTTCCTCAGCGGATCGGGCTGTTGGAGCAGCTGAGAATATCCTCGCGGGATTCCATGAAGGTTTTCATCTCCGCGTAGGTGATTTCCTCGCGGCGGCGCACTGTCAGCTCGTATTCCGTGGTGCCGTCCCGGCGGCGGTTGACCTTGCTCTCGGCGACCTGGGCGTCCCACTCCTCCAGCTGCCGCATCAGCGCGCCGTTGAAGTCGTAGCCGTTCTTCACCGTGAAGCTCAGACGGTTGGCGGAAAACGCGTCGCCGCCGATCGCGTGGCGGTGCAGGAAGATCATCAGGCCCAGCGTCATGAGCGTGGCAAAGACGCCGATCACATAGAAGCCGGCGCCCACGGTCAGCCCGATGCCGGCGGTGAACCACAGCACCGCCGCGGTGGTCAGACCGCGCACCGTGCTGCCGTTTTTGAAAATAACGCCTGCACAGAGAAATCCAATGCCGCTGACCACCTGGGCCGCCACACGGGCGGGGTCGGAGGTGCGCGAGCCGTCCAGAATGCCGTTCAAATCGGCAAATCCGTATTTGGACACGATCATACACAGAGCTGCGCCGCAGCAGACAACGATGTGGGTGCGGACGCCGGCCTCCTTGAAGCGGTTGCTGCGCTCGATGCCGACGAGAGCGCCCAGAATGCAGGAAACCACAAGCCGGATGCAGCAATCGAGGACCGGAGCCGTTGCCAGCTCAAAAGACGGGAAAAAGCTAATGGGCATATAAATCACATTCCTTTACACAGGAGATCCCGAAGAATGGGGTATACATCGTAAATATCGGTGATGAAATGATCGGGGACGAACTCGCTGTGAACCCCCTGATCCTTTTCCTTCGTCAGCTGCGAGCCGATCTGGATCGAGCAGGCGAAGCCGGCCCGCTTGGAGCCGATGATGTCCCGGGACATGGTGTCGCCCACATAGACGCATTCATCCGGCTGCACGCGCAGCTGGTGGGTCGAGACATAGAAGATGTCCGGCAGGGGCTTGCGAAGGCCCGTCACGCTCGAGAGGGTGACGTCCTGAAAATAGCCGCGGATGCCGTATTCCTCCAGACTGTCGAAAACCTGGTAGAGAGCGGCGGTGTTGGAGATGATGCCAAGCTTGAGCCCCATGGCGCGCAGCCCGTCGAGCATTTCGGCCACGCGGGGACGCAGAACGCGGTGGTAGTGGGTGATTTCCCACATATGAGCCAGCTCTTCACAGTGGGGCTCGAGCTGCTCCCGGGGAAAGCCGAAGTCGGACAGGACGTAGTCGCACCAGATGGAGATGGGCTTGCATTCCACATTGGTTTTGTCGCGGTATACGCCGTAGCGCTTCCAGCCCGCGTCCACGCGCGCCATCAGCTCGGCGTCGTCCACCTTCGGGTCCAGTCCGAAGGCGCGCAGCATCTCGCCTACGCGCGTCACCGCGGTGCGATGGGAGCTGTCATCCACAAAAATATCCTCGAGCGTACCGCCCATGTCAAACAGGACAGCCTTGATCATGCGGTTTCCTCCTCGCAGGCGCCGGCACGGTCAGCGGCGGCGCGTATATTTTTTCCACGCTTCCTCTTCCTCGGCGGGGGGAAGCGGCGGGTGATGATCCTTTTTATACAGCAGGAAAAACAAGGGCAGGGATATGGCCAGCGGGATCAGAGCGAACCACAGCGCAAAGACCATGAATTCGCCCATGGCGCCGCTGCCGCGCAGCAGGATCGCCATGGTGACGATCGCGGCAGCAACATACAGCGCAAGCCAGAGATGGGTGCCCAGCAGCAGCCGTTTGTCCGGCAGCAGCCGGTGCAGCAGCACGCCGATAAGACATACGGCGGCCGTTACGCACAGGGAAATGAGAAGGTTTCCCCACAGCGCGCTGATTCGCTCGCTCAGGGAATGGAATAGCTCGGTCATCAGATGGAAACCGAGAAGATAGAAAACCAGAAACAGGATGCTGAGCGAAAAGGTGTAAATCACAAAACCGCTTTTGGGCTTGCCGTTTTCGGTGAAAAGAAAGGTGCTCCAAAAGCGGTTGGCGCGCTCGGTCCGGCGCTTTTCGCGCGCCTGGCGCGCACGCTCGCGCTCGCTCTGCTCGATCTGGCGGGAAAAATCGTCTTGTCTGCTCATATCCGGTGGGGGCGGTGCCGCGGAGCGGGAAATCCGCTCCGCGGCAGGGTTGTGTCACGTTTTGACTTATCCGATGTTGGGATTCTGGTCCAGCCAGTAGATCCACATATCCTGGGTATCCAGGAACACGTTGTAGATGGAGGCCAGATCCGGCTCGGCCGCGTTGAGCTCGGCGAGGGTCATGTCGTTCTTCTTGTCCTTGATGTCGTCACGCACAGGCCAGTTGCCTTCCTTCTGGAAGGGCTTGAAGCCGCCGCTCTCGCCATCGGCGCCGCCGGTGACAAAGCGGATGAACAGACGGGCGCCGGCCGGGTGCTTGCAGTTGTTGACAACATACATGTACTCCAGGTTCTGCAGACCGTTGTAGGGGTTGAGCACGACCCAGGCAATGTGGTAGCCGCTGTCGTCGCGGTTGGTGATCTTGCCGGCGGAGGCCAGCGCCAGAGCGGGATCGTCGGCGGTGGAGTTGTCGACGGCCTTGACCAGCTCGTCGCCGTCGCCGATGAAGGTGATCTTCATCTGGCTGAAGCGCCACAGATACTCAACACCGGCGTTGTTCTCGGGCACGGGGAAGGAGAAGCCGCTGGCGTCATAGGTGTACTCCAGGTCGGTGCCGTAGACTTCCTTGTAGTTGGCCGCCATCTGGTCGGCGTTCACGATGAAGCTGGCAAACAGGGAGAGGTAAGCGGTCTCGGAGCCGATGTCCTTGGTGAAAATACGGTACTTCTGGCTGCCGTCCTCGTTGCGCTCGATGATCTGCCACCAGCTGTCGATGGGCTGGCCGTCGGGGAAGGCTTCGGTGTTGTAGTACCAGAAGGACTGAGAGGCGTAGAGCGGATAGCCGTAGCGCAGCAGATCGTTATCGATATGGGCGCAGATGTCTTCCGGATAGAAGGGGGCGATATACCCTTCCTCGTAATCGCCGAAGAACACGTCGCCGTTCACGTCCTTGACCTGGAGCACGTCGCCCTGCACGTTGCCGGCGTCGGCTTCCAGACGGCACTTGGTCAGGACCTCGTCATTGTCCATGTCCATGATGTCGACCGTCAGGCCGGGGAAGGCTTCCTCGAAGGTCTCCTGGACCTTCTTCATCTTGGAGGAGGTGGCGTAGATGTTGATGGCGCTGCCGTCCTTGACTTCCTCGAGAGCCAGCTGATAGAGCTCTTCGTCGCTCATTTTGCTCCAGTCGTCAAAGATGGGGCCGTAGAAGGCGCTGTCCTCAACGGCGGGGGCGGCCTCCTCGGCGGGGGCGGCTTCGGCCGCGGGAGCGGCGGGGGTTTCGTCCTTCGCTGCGGGCGCGGCGGCGGGGGCGCTCTGGCTGCCGCAGGCGGCCAGCGAGAGAACCATTACCAGCGCCATAAGCAATGCGGTGATCTTGCGCAGATTCATGTTCCTTTCTCCTTTCAAATAATGGACGTCATATATTCGCGCGGCCGGATGCCGCGAAGAATACTCAGCGGGCGCGCTTGATGAGGCGCGTGGTTTTGGCGTTGTAGATGTTGATCTTCTCAGGGGCGACGGAGACATAGACCTGCTGGTCGATGTCGTAGTGGGCCAGACCGATCTGCTTGGAGAGGAATTCGCTGCTGCCGGCCTTGAGAGAGACCAGCGTCTCCGATCCGGCGGGCTGGTTGGCGTAGACCTGGACGGCGATGCGGCCCTCGCCGGGCTCCTCAAAGATCTGCACCTGTTCGGGGCGGATGGCGACGACACAGTCGAACTCGCCGTTCGGCACCTCCTCGTCGGTCATGTCGGCGGCGTCGAAGACATGGCTGTCCAGCTCGGATCTGAGAAGACATGGCTGTCCAGCTCGGATCTGACCTTGAGCTTGCCGTCCTCGAAGATGGCCTTGCCCTCCAGAAAGTTGATGCGCGGGTTGCCGATGAAGTCGGCTGCCTCGAGGTCGATGGGGTTCATGTACAGCTCCATCGGCGCGGCGACTTGGCTGAGCTCGCCGGCCTTGAAGAGGGCAATCTTGGTAGACATGGTCAGCGCCTCCACCTGGTCGTGGGTGACATAGATGATGGTGGTGCCCAGCAGCAGCTTGGGGTTGGAGGCCACGGCGCGGGCGATGGCCACGCGCTGCTGCTGGCCGCCGGAGAGCTCGTTGGGGTAGCGGTCGATGTACTCCTCAATGCGCATCATGCGCAGCGCTTCGTGGATGCGGCGCTCCACCTCTTCCTTGGGCAGCTTCTGGATCTTCAGACCGAAGGCGATGTTCTCCTTTACGGTCATGTGGGGCCAGAGGGCGTAGGACTGGAACACCAGGTTCAGACCGCGCTTGCTGGGCTCGGCGTAATAGGCCAGGTCCGCGTTGATCATCTCGACCCCGTCGATGGTCATCACGCCGCCCTGGGGCTTTTCCAGGCCCGAGACCACACGCAGTGTCGTGGTCTTGCCGCAGCCGGAGGGGCCCAGCAGCGTCATGAAATCGCCGTCCTCGATGACCAGGTTGATATCGCGCAGCACATGGTTGCTGCCGTAGAATTTATCGATATGCTTCAGTTCGATTCTGCTCATTGATTACGCTCCCTTTCTTACCACGACTTGCCGATATCGGCGCCGAAGCGGTTGGCGATGATATAACAGATCAGGATAAACAGCAGCACACACACCGAGATGGCGTCCGCCATCTGGTTCAGGCCGTCCTGGGAATAGGTGAAGGCCAGATAGGACATGGTGGTCGTGCGTTTGTCCATCATGATGATGATCAGGTCAAGCTCCTTGGCTATGCTGATAAAGGTCAGCATGAAGCCGGAGATAAAGCCGTTTTTCGCCAGCGGCAGCACGATGCGGCTGAGCTTTTTGCCGAAGCCCGCGCCGTTGATTTCGGCCGCCTCCTCCAGCTCCACGGCGATCTGCATCATGTTGGCCGTGCCGGAGCGGCTGGCAAAGGGGAAGTGCTTGACAACGCTCGTCAGCACGATCAGCGCGAAGGTGCCGTACAGCGAGGGGAGAAGTCCGCCCAGACGGGGACGGCTGAACATGGCCACATACATGGCCGAGAAGGCGACGCCGCTCATCAGATAGGGGATGAAGACCAGCTGCTCGGTGAGACCGCCGTACCATTTGCCGCGGCCGCGGGTGGAGATATAGCCCAGGAACTGGCCGCAGAAAGCGGTGATGACCGAGGCGATCAGCGTCAGACGGACGGTGTTGAAGATGGCCTTGCCGAATTCATTGTTGTGGAAAATACCCACGTAGCTGGTGTAGTAGGGGGCGTTTTCCACGCTGGAGCCGATCCAGTTGTAGAGCGTCAGGTTGCTCAGCGCGTAGCCGTTGCCGGTGTTGATCTGGAAGGTCTCCATGACCAGGACGAACATGGGCATCACCATGGCGAAGAACAGAAACACCACCAGGAAGATCATCAGCGGGACCTTGGCCTTGCCCAGGTGCATCTCGTTGCTCCGCCCGCCCTTGCCGCCGATGGTGGCATAGCTCTTGCGCACGCCGATGATGCGCTGGTTGGCGAAGATGATCAGCGCAGCCAGAGCGATGAGCACGATGCTCATGGCAAAGCCCACGTTCTGGGGGCTGCCGTTGATGAAGTTTTTCATCTTCGTGGCCAGCGTGAAGTAGCCGATGCGGTTGCCCAGGTTGGCCGCCACGCCGTAGGTGCCGATGGACTTGGACAGCGTCATGACCACGGCGGACAGGACGCTGGGCAGCACCAGGGGGATCGTGATGGACTTGAGGATCTGGGGCTTGGTGGCGCCGCAGATCTCACCCATCTCCTCCAGCTCGGAGTTGATGGAGCGCAGCGCGCTCTGCACATGGATGTAGGAGAAGGCGTAGTAGTGCAGCGACATACACAGCACGATCGCCACCGGGCCGTAGGCCAGCCAGTCGGGGATCGGGATGCCCAGACCCGCCAGAAAGCCCAGCGAGCCGGAGGTCTTGTTGCGGAACACCGCCAGCCAGGACAGCGACTTGCACCAGGAGGGGATCATATAGGGGATGACCACCAGCATGCCCAGCAGCTTCTTGCCGGGAATATCGGTGCGGGCAATCAGCCAGCCCAGTACGCTGCCCAGCGGGACGCTGACCAGAACGGTGAAGAAGCCGCAGATCAGCGAGTTCTTCAGCGGGCCCCACAGCGTGGCCTTGGACATCTGGCCCACAAGCAGGTACTTCCAGTAGTACAGCGTGAAGTCGCCCACTTTGGCGCCGCTGATACGCCGCAGCTCGCCCTTGGCCACCGTGAAGGTGGAGGCGATCATCTGCAGCAGCGGGATGACGATCAGACAAAACAGTACCACCAGACTGATCGCAACCACAATGTTGAAGGGGTTCTTGATCACGTTCAGGATCTGGTTCTTCAATCGCGTCTTGTTGAAGGGCCGACGCGGCTTGGCAGCTTTCAATTCCAGGACTCCTTTCTTGCGGGTGACCGGGGATCATGCGGAGAACGACGAAAAATGAGCGGTCTTTCTAACGCATACGTTTCCGAAACCGTTTTTACACGTTACATTATAACATATTCACAAATCCCGTCAAGAAAACCGCGGGAGCAAAGTTGATTTTCAGCAATATTGTAAAAAACAAAGGAAATAATGTTGTGAATAATCACGGCAAAGAATAAGAACCCTGATAAATAATTCACAAAGGATGCTTAAAAAGCAGGCAAATACGCCGAAAAACCCCGGAAATTTCCGAAAAAGATGAAAAAATTTCCGGCTGGAGAGGGCGGCGCGGGCCGCCCTCTCTCAACCGGAAGGGAGGGGGGAGACAACCGGAAGGCTGTCCCGCCGGGGAAAAGAAGATAATCAGAGATAGAGCGCGGGCTTGTCGATGGTGTCGACCTTGAGGAACTGGGAAGTGCCGCGGGAGGCGTTGAGCGCGTCGCCGGCCACACAGGCCACATAGCCGTCCCAGGAGGAGGGGCCGGTCAGTTTGCCGTTGTTCACGGCCGCGACCCAGTCGCACAGCTCGATGTCATAGGCCTCGATGAAGCGCTCCTTCCAGTCGGTCATGATGGGCATGCACTCTGCGGGCTTGACGCTGTCCCAGCCGGCGGGACGCGCGCGGCGCACCACCGCGTAGGGATCGGGCAGCTTGACGGTGCCGTTTTCGCAGACCACCTCGCACTGGATGTCGTAGCCGTAGCCGTCGGCCACCTGGACCTCCACGTCGATGAAGCAGCCCTTCTTCGTGCGCAGCAGCACCACCTGGGGGTTGTCATAGCCCTTGTCGGAGTTGGCGCTCTGGCGGACGCGGACGCACTGGGCGTCCTCATACTCGTCGCCCAGGAGCCAGCGGCAGATGTCCAGCTCGTGGATGGCAACGTTCGTGATCCCGTTTTCGGTCTTGAAGCCGGGACCCTGGGAGACGTTGCGGTGGCAGGCCTTGATCAGCAGCGGTGCGCCCAGCTCGCCGGAGTCGATGATGCGCTTCATCTCGGCGTAGCCGCGGTCGTAGCGGCGCATGAAGCCCACCTGGACCAGACGCTTGCCGATCTCCAGCTCGCGGGCGATGATCTCCTCGCAGTCGCGGGCGTTCTGGCTCAGCGGCTTTTCGCAGAAGCACCATTTCTCGTGCTTTAAAACCTCCATCACATAGTCGTGGTGGGTCGGGTCGATGGAGGTGATGATGACGGCCTCCACCTCGGGATCGGCGATCAGACCGTTGCAGTCGCTGCCGAAGGAGCGGATGCCGTACTTTTCAGCCAGCGCGTCCGCGCTCTCGGCGCGGTTGGAGGCCACGGCCACCATCGTCGCGCCGGGGACCTTCTCCATGATGCGGCGGCAGTGCTCCTTGCCGATGGCGCCGCAGCCGATGAGACCGACCTTTAAAAGCTTTTCCACTTGTTGTGTCCTCCTTAGAATTTCATGGCGTCACGCACATGCGCCGCCGTATCTTCATATGCCGCCAGATTGCGGGGATTTTCGCTGACCTCAGTGTCGCCCACGCGCCACCAGGAGCCGTAGCCCTCGGTCATGGACTTGGGCAGGACGCGGATGTCAAAGAGTACCGGCACGCCCTCAATGGTTTTGGCCTCGGCAATGGCCGCGCGCAGCTCGTCGAGCGTGCGGATCGTGTAGCCCTTGCAGCCGTAGCCCTCGGCGATCTTGGCAAAGTCCACGCCCATGAAGGGACCGCTGTGGGCGCCGTCGGGCCCGCGATAGCGCAGCTCGGTGCACAGGGTGTCGTTGCCGTGGCCCACCTGCAAGTTGTTGATGCAGCCGTAGCTGGCGTTGTTGAACAGGCAGATATTGATCTTTTTATGCTCCTGCAGGGCGGTGAGCATTTCGGCGTGGAGCATGATGAAGCTGCCGTCGCCGGTCATGGCGTACACGTCCCGGTCGCCGATGGCGTACTTGACGCCCAGAGCGCCGGAGATCTCGTAGCCCATGCAGGAATAGCCGTACTCCATGTGATAGGTGTCCACGGCTTTGGGCCTCCACATGCGCTGCATGTCGCCGGGCAGGGAGCCCGCCGCGCCGATGACCACGTCCGAAGGATCGATGCACTCGTTGATCACGCCCAGCACCGCCGTCTGGGTCAGCTCGGCGTTCAGATCGGAGGCGAAACGGAAGGCGGAGGCGGCGTTGGCGTCGTTGACCTCGGGCACGTAGTCGGGGCCGAAGGTGATGCCGTCGAGACGCCGGAGCTCTTCCAGCCAGCGCTCCCGGGCCAGACGGATCTCGTCGCCGTAGGGAGCCTTGTAGCCGCCCAGGGCCGCGAGAAGAGCGCTCAGGGCACGCTTGGCGTCCGCCACCACGGCCACGGCGGCGTTCATCTTCAGCGCCTGGAACTCGCTGACGTTGATGTTGACGAATTTGGCGTCGTCGCGGAAGAGCCACTTGGAGGAGGTGGTGAAGTCCGTATAGCGGGTGCCCACGCCGATGATGAGGTCGGCCTCTTTGGCGATCTCGTTGGCGGCCGAGCAGCCGGTGACGCCGATGCCGCCCAGGTTCAGCGGGTGATCCCAGACAACGGCGCTCTTGCCCGCCTGGGTCTCGCCGAAGGGGATGCCCGTGATCTCGGCAAAGCTGCGGAATTCATCGTGGGCCTCGCTGTAGCGCACGCCGCCGCCGCAGATCAGCAGGGGGCGTTTGGCGGCGCGGATCAGCGCGGCGGCCGCGGCGACGGCCTCTTCCTCCGCCGGACGGCGGGCCAGACGGTGGACGCGCTTGGCAAAGAAGCTCTCGGGATAGTCGTAGGCCTCGCCCTCCACGTCCTGTGGCAGGGCGATGCAGACCGCGCCGGTGTTGGCCGGGTCGGTCAGCGTACGCATGGCACTGATCATGGCGCTCATCAGCTGCTCGGGACGCACGATGCGGTCCCAATAGCGGCAGACGGCGCGGAAGGCGTCGTTGGTGGAGATGGACAGATCGTGGATCTGCTCCACCTGCTGCAGCACCGGGTCGGGCTGGCGGCAGGCATAGACGTCGCCTGGCAGGATCAGCACGGGGATGTTGTTGGCCGTGGCCGTGGCGGCGGCGGTGACCATGTTGGCCGCGCCGGGGCCGACAGAGCTGGTGACGGCCATGATTTTTTTGCGCTTGCACTGGCGGGCGAAGGCCACGGCGGTGTGGGCCATGCCCTGCTCGTTCTTGCCCTGGTAGACCTTCATGCGATGGGCCTCCTGGGCCAGCGCCTGGCCCAGACCCACCACGTTGCCGTGGCCGGGCAGCATGATCACGCCCTCTACAAAGGGATGCTCGATGCCGTCATAGGCGATGTACTGGTTTTCCAGGAAGCGGACCAGCGCCTGGGCGGTGGTCAGTCTGACGGTTTTCATGCGTTGGCCTCCTTATCCCTTGAATATGTGATCGTTGGCGTCTGGCTTCCACAGCCAGGCGTGCTCGGGATCGTCGATGCGGGTCTTTTTCCAGGGGTCGCCGTCCAGATGACGGATACCCCAGGAATAACACAGCGCGTAGCCCGGCGCGGTGACCTGGGAATGGAAGCCGCTGGTGATGATGCTCATGCCGTTGTGGCCGGTCCTGTAGATCTCGCCGTTGGCAAAGCCCGCGCCGAAGCCCTCGGGATGGTCAAAGCGGTAGAAGTACACCTCCGGCTGGGGGTGGTGATGGGGCGGATAGCTGGACCACTTGCCGGGATAGCTCAGCACCTCGCCCAGGACCATGTTGGAAAAGGGCGCGTTGTCATAGTCGAAGAAGGTCTTGATCTCCCGCTGCATGGCGCCCATCAGCTCGCCGTTGGCGCCGGCGTGCTGGGTCTGGACGGTTTCGGGGGTGTAGAGCACGGCCTCATAGTCGCGCTCGTTGACGGTCTTCTGGATGTAGAGCTCGCTGTGGGCGTGGGCCGTGAGAGTGATATGGGTGGTACGTGGCGCGAGAAGGCAGGTGGCCTCGGTGTGGAAGCAGTCGGGCCGCTCGGCGGCATAGAACCTGCCGTTCCAGGCAAAATCCACCCTGCCGGAGAAGAGGAGAACGGCGCATTCCTTTTCCGCCTCCTCGATCTCGAAGACGTCGCCGTCCTCCATCAGCAGCAGCCCCACGTCCATCATCGTGCCGCAGTCGTCCGCGGCGGAGTCGATGTAGCAGTTATAGCCGCGCTTCAGCTCGCCGTTTTTGTTCATGTAGGTCATGGCAGACTCCTTTGCGTCTTACAGACCGGTGTGCTCGCGGATGTAGCGGCGGCCCTTGATGGCGTATTCCAGCGGATCGGCCTTGGCCGGGTCCTGCTCGGCCTCCACCAGCAGCCAACCCTGGTAATGGGCGTCGGCGAGCACGCGGAAGACCGGGTCAAAGTCCACGTCGCCGTCGCCGGGAACGGTGAAAGCGCCGTTGCGCACGGCGGTGAGAAAGCTCCAGCCGTTGGCACGGGCCTGCTCCACCACATTCAGACGCATGTCCTTGAGATGGACGTGGCCCACGCGGTCCACGTATTTGCGCAGCATGGCCAGCGGGTCCTCGCCGGCAAAGGTGAAGTGGCCGGTGTCATAGCAGAGAAACACGGCCTCGGGGTCGGTGTTGGCCATCATGCGGTCGGTTTCCTCGGCCGTCTGGACGACGGTGCCCATGTGGTGGTGATAGCACAGCTTGAAGCCCCGGGCCTTCGCCACGCGGCCCAGCCTGCTCAGACCGTCACAGAAGCGATCCCACTCGGCGTCGTTCATGACGTATTTGTTGGACATGTCCAGCACGGCCACGTCGGTCTTGCCCTGGATGGAGTAGCTCTGCTCGCTGACGTTGATGCGGTTGGCGCCTACGGCGGCGAGAAAGTCCAGCTCGCGGATGAAGTCGGCCTCCACCTCCTCATAGGGTTTCGTCAGCAGGAAGGAGGAAAACCAGCGGCTGGCGATGCGCATGCCGCGCAGATCCAGCTGCGCCCTGAGCTCCGCGGGATCGGTGGGGTACTTGTTGCCGATCTCGCAGCCGGTGAAGCCCGCCAGCGCCATCTCACTGACGGTCTGCTTGAAGGTGTTTTCGGCACCCAGCTCGGGCATGTCGTCGTTGCACCAGCCGATAGGGGCGATGCCGAGAAATACATGTTCGGAATCAAACATTTTTACGCGTATCTCCTTCTAATCAATTCAATATCAATCGGCGAAGTGCCGGACCAGCGCGCCGAAATCCGCGCCCTCTTCGATGGCGCCCAGCGTGACGGACAGCTCGGTCAGCTCGGAGGCGAGCTTGTCGCTGACCTCAAAGCCCGTCTGGCGCATGGCTTCGAATTTACGGAACTCGATCTCGCCGGGGAGGAAGATCTCGTTGACGCCCGGGGCCTTGCGGCCGTCCTTCATCATGTGGGCATAGCGGTCCACCTCGGCCTTGAAATCGGCCAGAGGCATGAATTTGGACGGGTCGATGAGGATCAGACAGAAGCCGGTGTTCTCCTTTTCCAGCTTGGAGAACAGACCGATGTCCGTCCCAAAGCAGGCCGCGGAGAACATGGTGGACAGCACGTCGACCATGACCGCGAGACCGTAGCCCTTGTGCCCGGCAATGGGGGAAAGGGAGAAGGCCTTGGACGGATCGGTGGTAGGCGCGCCGTCGTAATCCTTGGCCCAGGTGTCGGGGATGGCCTGACCCTCGCGCTCGGCGGCCTGGATCTTGCCCATGGCCACAAAGGTGGTGGAGATGTCCATGACGATGGGATAGCTCTCGCCGCCGGGGACGCCCAGAATGATGGGATTGGTGCCGATCAGCCGGTCCGCGCCGCCGAAGGGAGAGGTGAAGGCGTAGGTGTTGCAGGTGACGAGGGCCACCATGCCGTCCGCCGCGGCGCGCCAGCCGTAGTAGGAGCCGCAGCCGATGTTGGCGTTGTGGCGGCCGGTGGCCATGGCGATGCCCAGCTCTCTGGCCCGGGGCAGAAGCTCGTCATAGGCCTTGTTCAGCGAGACGATGCCCGAGCCGCTGTCCCCGTCAAAGACCATGACGGCGCCGCTGTCGAGCACCTTTTGAAAGTTGGGGTGGGGATTGAGAGAGCCGGCCTTGATCTGGCGCATATAGCGGGTCAGGCGGGACAGGCCGTGGGAATAGACGCCGGTGAAGTCCGAGTGGCTGATGACACGGGCGATGGTGCGCGCGTCCTCCACCGGGAAATCCGCCGCGGTGAGAATGCCCTCAACCAGTTTCAATTCTTCTTCATAGCTGATATGCATATCGGAATCCTTCTTTCATTTATGCAGTGATCCGCGGAAGGGTGGAGCCGCCGAAGGGCATGGCCAGCACCTTCGCCTCCGGCCCCAGCTGGCGGAAGGCCTCGTCCAGCGCCGCCTGCGCGGAGCTCTGGGGCGTGAGAAAGATGGAGCGGACAAAATCGTCCTCCAGATCCGAGACCAGAAAGATCTGCGCCTTGCGCAGGGTCATGGCGATGGCGGCGGCCTTGTGACCGCCCAGCTGGAAGTCGTGCCCGATCCGCTCGATCATGTACTCCGGGGAGGGGGAAGTGGTCATCCACTCCTGAAACACGCGCTCGCCCAGCCCCTCGCGGCAGGAGCCGATCAGAACGATGATCCCGCCCTCGCGGACGGCGTGGCGCGCGTTGTCCAGCGCCTTCTGCGTCTGGTACAGGTTCAGATCCTTGGGCGCGCCGCCCTGGCTGACCAGCACGATGTCCGCCGGAGCACTGAGCTCCTTGAGATAGATCGTGTCGAGAAAGGCGCACAGGGCCCGGTGGGCCGCAGTGACGTCGCCGGCGGCGGCACGCAGGATCTCCTTGTGCTCGCCCAACACCACGTTGAGGATGAAATCCGTGCCGCACATGGCGGCGGCCTCCTCAATGTCGGCGCGGACGGGATTGGTGGTGATGTTGCCCGCGCAGGCCTCGGGCCGGATCATCATGGCGTGGTTCGACTGGATCGCCGCGCGGGTGGAGACGCCGGGCATAATGGCCTTGGCGCCGCCGGAATAGCCGGCAAAATAGTGGTACTCCACATTGCCCAGACAGATACGGCGGTCGGCCTCGGCCACAACGCGGGTGATGTCCACCGGCGTGCCGGCCCTGGTGAGACCCAGGTGCACGCAGTCGTCCGGATCGCTGTCCACACAGCGGATCTCGGCCCAGGCGCGCTCGCCGGCCAGACGGCGCTTTTCCTCGTCGCTCTGATGGCGGTGACTGCCCAGACCGAAGACAAGCGTGATGTCCTCGGGGCGCACGCCCGCGGCGTACAGCTCGTCCAGCAGGGCGGGCATGACCTTGGCGGTGGGCATGGGACGGGTCACATCGCTGGAGATCACGGCGATCTTCTCACCGGGGCGGACGATCTGCGCCAGACGGGGCGAGCCGATGGGCTCGCGCAGCGCGCGGCGGATCTCCCCGTCCTCGGAGGCGGGAGCCGTCACGGACGCGGCCCGCAGGACCCCGATCAGGTTTTCATCCGGTACGCGCACGCTTTGCGTGCGCGTACCGATCCCGAATTCCAGATCCATGTTATTTCCTCTGGATCGTGGCCCTGGCCACCTCAATGATATGGGCGGCGGTGAGACCGAAGCGCTCCTGCAGATAGCCCTGGGGACCGACCTCGCCAAAGCTGTCGTTCACGGCCACAAAGCCCGCCGGGGTGGGGCAGCGCTCGGCCAGCACCTCGCTGACGGCGGAGCACAGAGCGCCGTAACGGTTGTGGTTTTCCGCCACGACCACCGCGCCGGTCTTCTTTGCCCAGTCCGCCACGGCGTCGGCGTCCAGAGGCTTGATGGTGAACAGATCCACCACGGCGGCCGAGATGCCCTCTTTCTCCAGGGCTGCGGCGGCCTGCATGGCCTCGTGCACCATGATGCCGCAGGCGAAGATCACGCAGTCGCTGCCTTCGCGCACGGTCACGGCCTTGCCGATGGGCAGCTCGCTGCCTTCTTCATACACGCGGGCGTACTGCTTGCGGCCCACGCGGACGTACTTGACGCCCGGACGGTCCTTGCACTGGTGCAGGACGCTGATGAGCATGGTGGGGTCGGTCACGTCGATGACCGTGGAGCCAGGCAAGGCGCGGTAGAGCGCGGCGTCCTCAAAGGGCATGTGGGTGCCGCCGTTGAGCGTGGCGGTCACGCCCGGGTCGGAGCCGATGATGGTGATGTCGTTCTTGGCGTAGCCGCCGGACAGGAAGGCCTGGTCATAGCAGCGGCGCGAGGCAAAGGGACCGAAGGTGTGCACAATGGGCTTGAAGCCGGCGGAGGCAAGGCCGCAGGCCACGCCGATCATGTTCGCCTCGGCAATGCCGCAGTTGACGGCGCGGTCGGGATGCTCCCTGGCCCACTTGGCCGTGCCGATGCAGTTCATCAGGTCCGCGTCGAGATAAATCACGTTTTCATCCTCGGCGCACAGGGCGGGGATCAGCTCGCCCAGCACATTTTTGCACAGCCGGGGATCCAGCGTTCCGTCGTATACAATCTTCATGCTTCCGCCTCCCATGCGATCTGCTCGGCGCGCAGAGCGCCGGTCCATCTTTCATACTGTTCGTCGTTGACGGGCAGAGAGTGGTTCATGGCCTTGTCGGCAACCTCCGCCACGCCGGCGCCCTTGACGGTATCCAGCACGATGGCGTAGGGCCGCTCGCCGCCCTGACGGGTGCGTTCCAGCGCGCGGGCGATCTCGGCGACGTCGTTGCCGTTGATCTTCACCGTGTCAAAGCCGAAGGCCTCAAACTTGGCCACATAGTCGCCCATGGGGTAGATGTCGTTGGTCCAGCCGTCCAGCTGGCGCTTGTTCCAGTCCAGCAGGACCACCAGATTGCCCAGCTTCTTGGCCGAGGCAAAGGCAAAGGCCTCCCAGACCTGGCCCTCGTTGGACTCGCCGTCGCCGAGGATCAGGAAGGTGCGGCTGCCGCGGCCGCGCAGCTTGTCGCCCAGCGCCATGCCGCAGGCCAGCGAGCAGCCCTGGCCCAGAGAGCCGGTGGTCATGTCCACACCGGGGGTCTTGTTCCGGTCACAGTGGCTGGGAAGCCGGGTGCCGGGACGGTTGAGGGTCTTGAGCTCCTCGTAGGGGAAAAAGCCCTTGAGCGCCAGCGTGCCGTAGACCGCCGGACCCGCGTGACCCTTGGAGCAGACCAGCTTGTCGCGCTCGGCCCAGCAGGGATTGGCCGGGTCATAGCGCATCTCGCGCCCGTAGAGGACGGCGAGCACGTCGGCAATGCTCAGCGCGCCGCCGATGTGGCCCTGGCCGATGGAATGGATGGCCTCGATGGCCGCGATGCGGATCTCACAGGCAAAAGCCTTGAGAGCGTTGATCTCATTCATTGTACATTATCTCCTTCCTGTCGCTGCGCCGCATGGCGCAGGGCGCGCACGACCGGCAGCTCCTCGCCGCTGAGGAAGCGGATGAGAGCGCCGCCGCCCGTGCAGATGTAGCCCATCCTGTCGGTAAGGGCGTATTTTTCGGTGGCGGTGATGCTGTCGCCGCCGCCCAGAACGCTGTAACCCTTCGTCTCGGCAATGGCCTGCCAGACGGTTTTGGTGCCGTATTCGCTCGCGGTCTGTTCGAAAACACCCATGGGGCCGTTGACGAAGACCGTGCCGGCGGCGAGGATCACCTCGCGGTACTGCGCGGCGGTCTGCGCGCCGATGTCCACGGCGGCGATGTGAGCCGGGACGGCGCCGAGGGGCGCCTCCTGCCTCTCGCCGTTTTCCACCCAGGCCAGGTCGCAGGGGACGGCGATCTTCTCACCGTACTGCGCGCAGAGTTCCTTTGCCCGGTCGATGAATTCGCCGTAATTGGACTTCAGGATGAAGTCCACGCTGCCCTGACCGATCTCCCTGCCCTGGGCGCAGAGAAAGATGTTGCCCACAAGACCGCCGGTCAGGATCCGGTCGGCCACACCGCGGCTGAGCACGGTCTGCATCATTTCAAAGGCGTCGGCGATCTTGGCGCCGCCCAGCACGAACACGCATGGCCGCTCCGGCTGCTCCATGACCTGGGAGACGGCGCAGTATTCCTGCTCGAACAGACGGCCCATGGCCGAGGGGAGCAGCTGCTCAAAGCCGCAGAGGCTGGGCTGATCCCGGTGCGCGGCGGCAAACGCGTCGCAGACGTAGAGATCCGCCAGCGGCGCCAGCTTTGTCACCAGCAGGGTTTTGGCCTGCTCGGCGTGGCTCAGACGCAGCTTCTTTTCAAAGAGCGTCTGTTCCTCGGCCACAAAGCGCACATTGTCCAGCAGCAGGATCTCGCCGTCCTTCAGGGCGCGGATGGCATCGCGGGCGGCGGGGCCGCACACGTCGTCGATCCATTTGACCTCGCGGCCCAAAAGCTCGCTGAGCACGGCGGCGTGGGGACGGGTGGTGTAGTAGTTTTTATATTCGATGTCGCTGCCCTGGTGGGCCAGCAGCACCACGCGGGCGCCCTTGTCGGACAGCTCGCGCACGGTGGGCACACAGGCGCGGATGCGGTTGATGCTCTTGAGCGTGCCCTTTTCCCGGTCCACCGGCTGGTTGATGTCCACGCGGCAGAGCACGGTTTTGCCCCGGACGTCGAATTCGTCCAGGGTTTTGATTCCAAATCGCATGGCTTCTCCTTACTTCTTGAAGCGTCCGATCCCCAGATTGCGGTTGGTGGCGGCGGTGGCCTCGGCACTGGTGGCCTGCATCTGCATCACGGCGCGCACACCGTCGATGGTCTCGGGGATGGTGACGCTCTCCTGCGGGATGTGGATGGCAAACATGATGTCGTTGCCGCTCTCCACCACGCTGTCCTCCCAGAGACCGATCTCGTACATGTCCGCGCGGCGGTTGCCCAGATCGCGGGCGTACTTGAAGAAGCTGGCGTTGCCCTTGAAGCCCTCGTCGATGGTGACGGTGCGGATACGCGGGTGGCTGCGGAAGGCCTCGATGGCCTCCTCACGGGTGATCTTGCGGCCGTCTTTGGCCGTGGCCAGCACGGTGATGATATGGCCGTGGGTCACCGGCGTGTGGACCAGGATGCCCGTGGCGTCGATGTGCGGCATGATGGTCATCAGGTCCACGGCCTGGTGGCTGGGGGCCTTCTCCATCTGCAGGGCGTTGGTCAGTCCACGATGGTAATCGCCGGGGTCGGCCACGCGGCGGATGATGGTGATGGCGACCTTTTCAATGCCGAATCTGCGGTCCAGGCAGTCCACCGCGCGGATGAGGCCGGTGGTGTTGCAGCTGGTCAGCTTCAAAAACTGCTTGCCGAGACCCAGCTCGTAGTTGGCGTAACCGTGGAAGAACACGTCGGCGACGCTGTTTTTCTCGCCGCCCTGGAAGATGGCCTTGACGCCGAGCTTTTCGTACAGCGCCTTGTTGGCCGCGCCGGTGCCGCCGGGGGAGGCGTCGAGCATCACGTCGACCTTGCCGCACAGCTCCTCGAAGCTGCCCTCCACCGGGATGCCCAGCGCGTCGAATTTGGGCTTGAGCGCCATATCCACCAGATAGAGCTTGTATTCGACGCCGTTGACGCCGATCATGCCGTTTTCCGCCAGCGCGCGGATCGCAAGAGACGGGGAGTGGCCGACGATGCCCACAAGCTCCATATCATCCTGCAGCGCAACGCCGTCTGCCAGACGGGTGCCGATGGTGCCGTAACCGGCTACGCCCACCTTGATTTTTGCCATTGTGTTATCCTCCTTTATCCATTGCGGTATTCCTATACCGGGTTTGTCAGTCTGATAGTAGCATTTTCCCCGGCTTTTGTCAATTTCAATTGGTATATAATTGGTAAGTTCAAGCTGAATTATCTGAAAACTTCACCAAAAGTTACTAAAAACGTTGACAAAATTGTGAAGTTGGGCTATACTGGCGGCGATTACAGGGAAAATGGACGCAAGGCGGAAAGGGGGCCAGGGCATGCGCGAAAACCGCAGAAAGGAAATGGCGGACTATATCGCCCGCCGGCAGACCGCCACCATGCACGAGCTGTGCCGGGTGTTCGGTGCGTCGATGAACACGGTGCGGGCGGACGTGGCCTTCCTGGCAGAGACCGGCGCAGTGGAAAAGGTCTACGGCGGCGTGCGCTCGGCCATGCCACCGGAAATCCCGCTCTTTGACCAGCGCGCCCAGCTGCGCACCGACGCAAAGCTGCTGATCGCCAAGGCGGCGGTTTCCTTTATCGAGGACGGCGACACGCTGTTCATCGACGCGGGGACCACCTGCATGCATCTGCTGGATCTGCTGGGCGACGAAATGCACGTGACGGTCATCACGGGCAACCTGCATCTGATCGGCCAGGCCTATCTGAAGCCCAATGTGGAGCTGATCGTGCTGCCAGGCAGCGTGAACCGCCGGACCAACTCGGTCTCGGACGTGAGCACGCTGGAATTTCTGCGCCGCTACCATTTCATCAAGGCGCTGATGGCCACCACCGGCCTGTCCGCCGACGGACAGCTGAACGTGTCGTCCTATCTGGACTATGAGATCAAGCACCGGGCCATCGAGCAGAGCGAGCAGCGCATCCTGCTGTGCGACTCGGCCAAGTTCGGCGCGGCGGGGCTTTTGAGCTACGCCTCACTTTCGGACTTTTCTCGGCTGATCACCGACGCGGCCTGCCCGAACGAGCTGCGGAAGCTGTGCGAGCAGAGCGGCACGGCGCTGACCATTGCATGAGATATCAGAAACAGGAGAATGCCATGTATAAGATCGAGACCCATCTGCACACCACCCACATCAGCCAGTGCGGCTGTCTGGAGGCCCGGGAGATCGCCGAGCGCTACAAGGAAGCCGGGTACAGCGCGCTGATCGTGACGGATCACTATAACCGCACCACCTTCGATTACATCGGCGTGGACCCCGCGGGCGGCGGCGACAAGATCGGGGCCTTCCTGGAGGGCTACCGCCGCGTCCGGGAGGAGGGCGCCAAGCTGGGGCTGCGCGTGTTCAAGGGCGCGGAGCTGCGCTTTGACGAGAGCGAGAACGACTATCTGTTCTACGGCTGGCGGGACGATCTGCTTGCCGAGCCGGATCGGATCTTCCGCATGGGCATCGCCGCCTTCGCCCCTGTGGCCCGGGCCCAGGGCGGTCTTATCATCCAGGCCCATCCCTACCGGCGCGGCTGCACGCCCGCCATCGCCTGCTATCTGGACGGGGTGGAGGTCTATAACGCCAACCCCCGCCACGACAGCCGCAACGACCGGGCCAGAGAGTACGCCGACGAGTACGGCCTGATCGCCACCGCGGGGTCCGACTGCCACCGCATTGAGGATATCGCCCTGGCGGGCATCGCGGTAGAGCATCTGCCCAGCGACTCCATGCAGATGGCAAGGGTGCTGCGCTCGCGCAATTACACGCTGTTGGGAGTCTGAGGACATGAAAGAGGAAAAATCCTGCGGCGCCGTCATCCATAAAACGGAAAACGGCGTGCGGCTCTATCTGGTGGAGCACACCCCCTCGGGCAAGACCGTGATCCCCAAGGGACACGTGGAGGGCGCGGAGACCGAGACGGAAACCGCCCTGCGGGAGATCCGGGAGGAGACCAACCTGGAGGTGGAGCTGGACACCGGCTTTCGCCAGGTGGCGCGCTATTCGCCCAAGAGCGGCGTGATGAAGGACGTGGTGTTCTTCACCGCCGTCCCCCGGACCTGGGAGCTGATACCGCAGCCGGGCGAGGTGCTGTCGCTGGAGTGGCTGCCCTATGAGGAGGCGATGGCGCAGATGACCTATCCCGCCGTGCGTGAGGTGCTGGTAAAGGCGGAGCAATATCTGCGGACAAAGGAATAAACGACGAAACCCGACTGTCGATCGGACAGTCGGGTTTCATTTTTTACTTCAAAAAGCGCTTCAAGGCTTTGGTATCGGCCTCGGGCAGCAGCTCGGAAAGATGGGCGAGCAGCAACTCATAGGATTCCGCCGGCGTGTGGGTGTAGACGCGATCGGTGAAGTCATCGCCCCAGAAGCGCTCCGGCGTGTCGTAGGCCGCCACGCCCCAGCCGTGGCGGTTGCCCAGCCGGTCGGTCTGGTAGACGAAGTCGCTGATGAGAACATAGCCCTGCTCCTGCAGGCGGGTGATGGAGGGCTCAAATCCCTTTTTGCCCTCGGTTTTGCCCCAGCGGCCGTTGTAGGCGTAGCCGCCCAGCGCGCGCAGCTCCCTGGAGAGCACAGGGGCGTTCTTCTCCACAAGCTCATAGAGCTGCTTATCTTCAAAGCGCGCCAGACCGTCGTCCCAGCGGGAGTCAAAATCATAGCCGTCCCGGCGGTAGTTGGCCAGCTCGCAGAACCAGTCCCGGCTCACGTAGACGGCCTTCTTTTCAAAGAATTTGCCGTAGGCGCAGCGCGTCTCGGCGATCACGGGGCCCTTCCAGTCCCAGCTGCAGTCGCCGTCGTCCGACCACAGCGCCGTGGGGGAACAGTGCTCCTCCAGCGAAAAGCCGGGGATCGAGCAGGAAAAATACGGCACGATCCCGAAGGTCTGCACCGCTTCCACCAGATCCTTTTTTCTCTGCACATAAAAATCAAACCGCATACGCCGCCCTCCGATCCGACAGTATTGTAGTCGAAGGCGCGAAGCTTTGCAAGTCAAAATCCGCCCGGGGGATTGACGGGGCGGGAGGAAAAAAAGTACAATGCCATCATCAAACAAAATCCGCAAGGAGGAAATGTCTGTGAAAACCCTGTTCAAAAACGGTACCGTGATCGACGGCAGCGGCAAGGCTCCCTTTGTGGGCGACGTGCTGATCGAGGACGCGCGCATCGTCGCCGTCGGCGCGGACATCACCGGGGAGGCCGACCGGGTGGTGGATATCCGCGGCTGCCAGATCTGCCCGGGACTGATCGACGCCCACTCCCACAACGACTTTTTCTATGACCGCGAGGACGCGGAGAAATACTACAGGCCCTTTATCGAGCAGGGCATCACCACCCAGATCACAGGCAACTGCAGCTTTTCACCCTTCGGCGTGGATGAGGACACGCCCTACCGGGACAAGATCGGCGGCGGACTGTTCGACGCCAAGGCCCCCTGCAGCTTTGCCGCGTTCAAGGAGCGGGCCAGGGGCAGACTGTTCGTCAACCTGGTGCCGCTGATCGGCCAGGGCTCGGTGCGCGCCGGCATCGCGGGCTATGATCCCAAGCCCCTGAGCGACGAGCAGCTGGAGCGGGAGCTGGAGCACGTGCGCGAGGCCATGGAGGGCGGCGCGTTCGGCGGCTCCTTCGGCTTCATGTACGAGCCCAGCCGCTATGCCCCGGAAAAGGAGATCACCGCCTTCGCCAAAGAGGTGGCCAAATACGGCGGCATCATCACGATCCACCCCCGCGCCTGCTCCATCGTCAGCGCCGAATATCCGCTGCTGACGAAAAAGTCCCATCTGGAGATGGGACTGGACGAGGCTGTGGAGATCATGCACAAAGCCGGCTGCCGGCTGGAGTACAGCCATCTGATCTTTACCGGACAGAGGAGCTGGAAGCTGCTGGACAAGATGCTCGCCACCTTCTACCGCGAGCGGGAGAAGGGCAACCCCATCGCCTATGACAACTACGCCTTCCACTACGGCGCCTCGGTCATCACCGTCGTGTTCCCCGAGTGGTATGCAGCCCTGTCCAGGGAGGAGGCGGCAAAGCCCGTCAACCGCTTCAAGCTGCAGCTGACGATCCTCATGTACCGCAAGGTGCTGGGCATCGACTGGGACGACATGGTGATCGCCTATATCTCCGACGAGCACCCGGAATATGAGGGGAAGACCATCCCCCAGGCCGCGGCGGAGGAGGGACTGAGCAATCTGGACATGTATCTCAAGCTGGTGGACCTGTCGGGCCGCGCCGGCAGCATCTATCTGGGGAAGTACTACAACGACGCCATCGTGCGCCGTCTGATGGAGGACGAGCTTTCGATCTTCATGACCGACGCCTGGGTCGAGGAGAAGGGACTGCAGAACATCGCCGCCTTCCAGACCTTCCCCCAGTTCTTCCTGCTGGGACAGCGCTACGGTATCCCCGTGGAGAAGATCGTGCGCAAGATGACCGGCGCCACCGCCGACCGCTTCGGCATCCCCGAGCGGGGCTATCTGAAACCGGGCTATCGGGCGGATCTTACGGTGATCGATCCCAAGGCGCTGAGCGTGGACGAGAAAAAGCCGGACGCCAGGCCCGGCGGCATCGTGCATGTGTACGTCAACGGCGTGTGCGCGCTGGAAAACGGCAGCTTTGTCGGTGAGCGTGCGGGCGAAGTGGTTTTGAAAAAGTGAGACAGAGACAAAAAAGGAACCGTGAAAGGGTGTTTTCACGGTTCCTTTTTTGCTGCGCTCATCCTTTCTCGCGGCGGGAGAGGATGTAGTCGTACCAGGCGAGGAACTCTTCACCCAGGCGGCGGACCAGGGCGCGGGCCTCCCTGCGGCTATCGCCGGAGAGGGCCAGACACTGCTGGGCCAGCTGATAACGCCGAGCGGTGGACAGGCGCGCGATCTCCTCGTCGGTGTAGCTGCCGAGAACACTGATCTGCTCGCGGGCGCGGAAGAAGCGGACAAAGGCGTCCGCCGCGTCATGCCCCACCAGCGGGGCGAGCAGCGAGAAATCGTTGCCCGAGCTGTCCAGCGCCTTGGACACCATTTCCCAGCGGCGCGGGTCGGCGTTGGGCTCGGCACCGGTGTAGGGCGTGCGCAGGTACAGGTCGTTGTTGGCCAGAAACTCCATCACAAAGGGGTTGATGCGGCTGCGGATGGCCCAGGGCATCCAGTTCTCCACCGTCGTGCGGATGTAGACATGGGCAAAGCGGCCGAAGAGCGGCTCCGCCAGGTCGTGGGCGGCGCTGGATTCGCTGCGGTCGTTGCCGGCGGCGACGATGCGCGCGTTTTTCGGCAGAGGCCAGCGGTTGTTCACAAAGCGTTCCAGCACGATCTTGAAGATCACGGACTGGGTCTGCTTGGTGGCGTTGGTCAGCTCATCGAAAAAGAGGATGTGATTCTCGCCGTCCTCGCACAGCCGCTCCAGCTTTACAAGCCACACGGGCTTCACGTCCACGATCTCGTCTCTGGCCTCGTTGTAGATCGCGCGGCCGTTGATGGTCTCGGGATTCTCATTGACCAGCTCGATATCCAGGGCCTGGGGGTCGATCTGGCGGACGCGGTCGCTCTTTCCGTCGCCGGACAGGCCGTGCAGGAACACCGGGATGTCTGCGTCCACGTAGGCGCGGATCAGGCTGAGCTCGTCGTGCTCGCGCAGACAGAAATCCTCGCTGCCGGCGGGATCGCCGCCGAGGTTCTGGGTGAGCTCGGTGAGAAAGGCGCCGCTCAGATACGCCTCCGCCTCTGTCCGGTCAAGCCCGCCGAAGAGGGCCTGGCAGCTGATGAGAAGGCCCATGGAGCGCTCGTAGAGCCAGCGGACCGGGCGCAGCTCCAGAAAAACCACCTCGCCCTCCGCCACGGCGCTGCCGTCGGAGAGCTGCACGTAACCCGCTGCGCCGCAGTGGTTGAGCTCGAAGGCGATCAACTCCTTGGCACCCAGCTGATAGACCTCATATTCGGCGAGCGCGGCGTGGATGCTGCGCCCGGTGGCGTGAAGCGTGCCGCGCTCGTATTCGCGCCGGGCCATGTCCCGCAGCGACTCGTCCAGAATGGTGGTCGGAAACCGGCCGAATTCGGCCGTGGTCACGCCGCCGTCGGTCCGGACGCGGCTGAGGAGCTTTTCCTCGCCCTCCTCCAGCAGCAGCGCGGGGCGCAGCGCGAACACGGCGCAGTTGCCCTCGCGGCCGAAACGGTCCACGCAGCCGTCGGCGAGGGCGTAATTGATGCCGCCGCCGCTCTCGTACAGAAAACCGTCGTCCGGCGTGGAGAGCAGCGCCAGATCCGCCGCGGGGGCGGCGGTTCCCACCCGGCGCAGACAGGGCAGAGGCTTGGCAAACAAAAGCTCACGTGATAAGAAAATCGATTTCATGTTTCTCTTTCTCCTCTGGGGGTTTACTGTACAGCACGCGGCCGCCGCGGGGGTGGATCACCGTGTTGCCGTAAACCACCCAGATGGCGTCGCAGCGCTCCTCGGGCATCTCGGCAAAGCCGTCGGTGAAGATGATGCGGTTTTCCGCGTCGCCGGTAAAGGCGTGGATCGCGGCGTTGAAGTCCGTGCCGCCGGCGCCGCTGAGACGCAGCTTGCGGATATCGTCGTCGCTGCGGATATCCTGAAAGCCGTAAAAGCGCGTGTCGAAGCAGCCCACGCGTACCACGGCGTCGGAGCGCAAAAGCCCCTTGACGCCGCGCACAAAGGCGCGCAGCAGCTCACTGTCCACCGAGGCGCTGGTGTCCAGCACGATCTCGGCGTGGGCCACGGGGTAGGCGCGGAACTCCTGGCGCAGCATGCCGTCGCGGATCGTGGTTCCCTCGAACCAGTCGAAGTCCAGCTGCATGCTGGGCTCCAAGAGCTCGGCCAGGCCCGCGATGATGGCGGCCAGTCCCGGATCGTCGATGGCACGCTCCTGGGCCGCGCTCTCGCGTCCGGCCTTTTTGGAGCTGGGGTCCGGGGCGTTGGGCACGGCCAGAGGTGTCTGGCTGTCCTCCGTCTCCGCGGCCCCCTCGCCCTCGGCGAGCAGCACCTCGTATAGATCCTCGGCGCTCATGCTGGCACCCTCGGGGCGGAGGAGCGCGTCCTCCGGTACCTCAAAGCCGTCGGCGCGCAGCATGGCGTTGACCACCGCGTCCGTGGCCTTTTTCCATGCCCGGGGATTCCTGCCCCGGCCCCGGAGCGCGTGGTGCAGCTGGAGATGGAGCAGCTGCTGGGCAATGTAGAAGAGACGGCTTTCGGGCGTGTAGTAGCGCATGAGTCGCTCGTTGTAATAGACGACGCGGCCGTCGTTGTCAACGGGGCGCACGCCCACGGCCTCGCGCAGATCCAGAAGGCGGATCTGATCGGCCCACTGGGGGTAGCGCTCGCTCAGCGCGGCGCAGATCGGGGCTGTATCCATTTGTGCCGCGCCTCCTTTGCCGCGTGATTTCAGGAATCAGTATAACGGATGGCGCCCGGTTTGTAAAGCAAGGGGGAGCGGAGAAAAAGGATGCTACGCAGATTGCATAAAAATCTGGACAGGTATTTGTGGAAGATTTCGGCGCCGCCCTCCAAAACTTCAAAAAACCGCAGAAGCAAAAACATAAAATCGGGATTATAATATCTTTTGCATTTTTTCAAATGCAAAATCAAGAAACAGGGGCTTTGCGTGTCGGTTGACAAAACAGCGAGCACTTTCTATAATATATACGGATATGAGCATATCGGTTCATGATTTGCGACATACAGCGGAGATAACCATGAAAAGAGGGAGGCATTTTTCAATGCTCAGAAAATCAATGGACGGCAATGAGGCCGCCGCTTACGCAAGCTATGCTTTTACCGAAGTCGCTACGATCTACCCCATTACGCCGTCCAGCCCCATGGCCAACCATGTGGATGAGTGGGCGGCCAGAGGCAAGAAGAATCTTTTCGGCACCTCTGTCAAGCTGATGGAGATGCAGGCCGAGGCCGGCGCCTGCGCCGCCATGCAGGGCGCGCTGGAAGCCGGTTCGCTGGGCACCACCTACACCTCGGCCCAGGGACTGATGCTGATGATCCCGCCCATGTACCGCATTTCCGGCCTGCTGCTGCCGGCGGTCATGCATGTGGCTGCCCGCAGCGTGGCCACCGAGGCGGTCTCCATCTTCGGCGATCACCAGGACGTGATGGCCTGCCGTCAGACCGGCTGGGCCCAGCTGGCTTCCTCCAGCGTGCAGGAGTGCATGGATCTGGGCGCCGTGGCGCACCTCGCCGCGATCCGCGGCCATGTGCCCGTGCAGCACTTCTTCGACGGCTTCCGTACCAGCCACGAGATCCAGAAGATCGACGTGCTGGACTATGAGGATCTGCGCGGCATGGTGGACTGGGACGAGCTGAAGAAGTTCCGCGACCGCGCGCTGAACCCCGAACACCCCACCATCCGCAACAGCGGCGAGAACGACGATATTTTCTTCCAGCACCGCGAGGCCTCCAACCCCACGTATCTGGCCTTCCCGGCCGTCGTGGAGGAGACCATGAAGCAGATGTCGGCCCTCACCGGACGGGACTACAAGCTGTTCAACTACTACGGCGCGCCGGACGCCGAGCGCGTGATCGTGGCCATGGGCAGCGTCTGCCAGTGCGCCCAGGAGGTCGTGAACTATCTGTGCGAGCGCGGCGAAAAGGTCGGCCTGATCCAGGTCAGACTCTACCGCCCCTTCTCGCTGAAGCACTTTATCGGCGCCATCCCCGAGAGCTGCAGAGTGCTGAGCGTGCTGGACCGCACCAAGGAGCCGGGCGCGCTGGGCGAGCCGCTCTACGAGGATGTGAGTGCGGCGCTGCAGGAGGCCGGACGCAGTCTGACGCTGCTGGGCGGCCGCTACGGCCTGTCCTCGAAGGACACCACCCCCGCCCAGATCAAGGCCGTGTTCGACAACATGGCAGGGGAATGCAAGAACCACTTCACCGTGGGCATCAACGACGACGTGACCCACACCTCGCTTCCTGTAGGCGAGAACATCGTCACCTCCGGAAAGAGCATCATCTCCTGCAAGTTCTGGGGCCTGGGCTCCGACGGCACCGTGGGTGCCAACAAGAACTCCTGCAAGATCATCGGCGACAACACCGACCAGTATGTGCAGGCCTACTTCCAGTATGACGCGAAGAAGTCCGGCGGTCTGACGCGCAGTCACCTGCGCTTCGGCCACGAGCCGATCCAGTCCACCTACTACGTCACCATGGCGGACTTTGTGGCCTGCCACAAGCAGAGCTACATGCACACCTATGACATCGTCAATGAGGTCAAGCCCGGCGGCATCTTCCTGCTCAATACCCGCTGGAAGGGCCAGACGCTCGTCGACAACCTGCCCAACCGCGCCAAGCGGCTGCTGGCCGAGAGGAAGGTGCAGTTCTATACCATCGACGCCACCGATATCGCCGCGGAGATCGGTCTGGGCAACCGAACCAGCACCGTGCTGCAGGCGGCGTTCTTCAAGCTCGCGGGCGTGCTGCCCATCGACGAGGCCGAGAAGTACATGAAGGATGCGGCGATCAAGACCTTCTCCCGCAAGGGCGAGAAGATCGTCAACATGAACCTGACCGCCATCGAGCGCGGCTTGAGCGGCATGCTGAAGATCGACGTGCCGGAGGAGTGGGCAAAGCTGCAGGACGAGGAGCTGACGGTGGACGAGACTCTGCCCGGCTACGTGCGCAAGGTTCTGATCCCCATGAACCGGGCCAAGGGCGACGATATCCCGGTCAGCACTTTCAGCGAATACGCCGACGGCGTGATGCCCGTGTCCATGTCCCGCTTTGAGAAGCGCGGCGTGGCCGACAACGTGCCGGTCTGGGATGCGGAGAAGTGCATCGGCTGCAACCGCTGCTCGCTGGTCTGCCCCCACGCGGCGATCCGCCCCGTGCTGTTCACCGAGGAGGAGGCCGCCGCGGCCCCGGAGAGCTGCGTGACCAGGAAGGCCGTGGGCAAGGGCTTTGAGGGCCTGCGCTATCGCATCCAGGTGGGTGTGATGGACTGCCAGGGCTGCGGCAGCTGTGTCAACGTCTGCCCGGCCAAGGAAAAGGCGCTGCACATGGTGCCGCTCGACGACGTGGCCGCGGAGCAGAAGAACTGGGATTACTGCATGACGCTCAGCGAGAAGGCCAACCCCATGAACCGCTTCAGCGCCAAGGGCAGCCAGTACGAGCAGCCCCTCTACGAGTTCTCCGGCGCCTGCCCCGGCTGCGGCGAGACGCCGTACATCAAGCTGCTGACCCAACTCTTCGGCGACCGGCTCTACACCGCCAACGCCACCGGCTGCTCCCAGGCCTATGGCTTCTTTGCCCCCACCTTCCCGCAGACGGTGAACAAGCGGGGCTTCGGTCCGGCCTTCTCCAACTCGCTGTTTGAGAACAACGCCGAATTCGCCCTGGGTATCGGCCTGTCGGCCGAGCAGCTGCGCGGCCAGACGAAGATGCACGCCGCTGCCGCCATCGAGAAGACCGGCGACGAGGCGCTGCGCCGCGCGCTGCAGACCTGGCTGGACGAGGGCGACGATATGGACAGAACCGAGGCCATCGCCGACGGCGTGCGCGCCGCGCTTGCCCAAAACCGGGAAGAGGACGAGGACATCGCCTTCATCCGCGCCCGCCAGGATACGCTGACCAAGAAGGCCATCTGGATGGTGGGCGGCGACGGCTGGGCCTATGATATCGGCTACGGCGGTCTGGATCACGTGCTGGCCTCCGGTATGGATCTGAACGTGCTGGTGCTGGACAACGAGCTGTACGCCAACACCGGCGGACAGTCCTCCAAGGCCACCCCCATCGGCGCATCGGTGCAGTTCGCCGCCGCCGGCAAGGCCACGCCCAAGAAGGATCTGGGCCTGATCCTGTCCACCTACGGCTATATCTATGTGGCGCAGGTAAACCTGGGGGCCAACCCCGAGCATACGATCAAGGCGCTCAAGGAGGCCGCGGCCTACCACGGCCCGTCCATCGTCATCGCCTACGCGCCGTGCATCAACCACGGTCTGAGCAAGGGCATGGGCCATTCCATGGACGAGGCCAAGGCGGCCACCGAGTGCGGCTTCTGGCCGTTATACCGCTACAACCCGGATCTGGAGAAGGACGGGGGCAATCCCTTCCTGCTGGATTCCGGCGAGCCCAACGGCAAGCTGCGCGAGTACATGATGGGCGAGGTGCGCTTCTCCTCGCTGACCCGCACCTTCCCGGATCGCGCCGAGCTGCTCTTCGCCCAGGCGGAGGACTTCACAGCCAGACGCTATGCCAAGTACAAGAGACTGGCCGGGAAAGAATAAAACCGAAACATGATAAAAGCAGACCGTCCGAAAAGACGGTCTGCTTTTTGTATATCCTGGCCACTTGCCTCAGATAATACTATCGATAATCCGACACCAGATAATCCGAGGGCACCCAGCCGATCTGACCGCTCTGGGTCCGAATGAGGGAAAAGCCGTTTTGTCGGGCAAGTTCCGTCACCTCTTCCTCCTCCCAGACCAGATCCAGATAGTTTACGCCGTTCATCTGGTAGTCCATGGCCGGAAGCCAGCGCAGGATGATCGCCCGGCCCATGGAGGCATGGACGTATCTCGTCTCGTACGCTTCCAGCCAGCTGTCGCCGTCGGGGATAAGCACGCGGCGGTCGCAGCCCTGCATATCCGCTTCACCGGGACCCTGCCGGGGCGTGGGCTCCGGGGAAGGTGTGGGCGTCGGCGTCGGCGCGGGGGTTGGCGCGGTCGCCGCCGTCGGCAGGGGCGTGGGAGCCTCTGAGACCTCCGGCACCGGGGACGCGCCGGGGCGCAGCAGAAAAATGAGCACGACAAAGGCTGCGATGAGCAGCGTCGTGATCACCGCGGCAAGAATAATCTTTGCGCGGCGCAGCGAATCGGCCTGCGACGGTCTGCCCTGGCCGCAGGAACAACAGTATTTCCCTGTGTTTTCCGCGCCGCAGCGGCTGCATGTCCACATGGCGGCCCCTCCCTTTAAGATTCATTGGAAAAAGGGGACGCGCGCCTTGGCACGCGCGCGTCCGGAGATGGAAAAAACGATTAGCAATGTACGACGAGCACTGGCGCAGGGGAGCTCGAGGGGGCAAGGCCCACCTCGAGTTTGATCGCCCGCCGTCCGAAAAAGCTGATAGTTCAGGCTTTTTCGGGTAATCGCATTTTGCGCTTTGAGCCAAAATGCGCGGCGGGGAAGCGAAGTTGAAAAAGTCCATCAGACTTTTTCAACAAGCTGTGGACGCGCGCCTTGGCACGCGCGCGTCCGGAGATGAATCAGTTGTGACGGTTGCGGCCCCAGAAGGTGTTGTAGCGGTCAGGCTTCCAGTTCGGGTCCACGTCCTTGACGGCCTCTGCGGCGGTGATGACGGCGTCGTCGTGGTCCAGGTCGATGAGCGTGTAAAGGTCATTGCCCATGCCCAGCTCCTTCATATAGCTCAGCTGCCGCAGGCCGTGGCGGCTTTCCACCCGCTTGATCAGCGCCTTTCCGCCGCCGCCGGGCAGGGCGTAGATCAGATCGATGCAGGCCTGGTCCGCCGCCAGAATGTCCAGCGAGGCCACAAGCCCCACGTCCGGGGTGACGACAGGCTCGGCCCCGGGGCCCTCGCAGTCGCAGGACACGGACATATTGCGCATGGTGTTGATGTAGCAGACGTGAGGCGCGAAGTAGTCGATGGTCGCCTTGGTGCTCTCGCTGATACGCTCCATCAGCTCCTCCTCGGCAATGCTCCACATGCCGCTGCCGGGATGGGTGTGGATCTCCTTCTTGCCGATGCGGCCGTCGGCGCAGCCGATGCCGATATTCTTGTTGCTGCCGCCGAAGCCGCCCATGGCATGGCCCTTGAAGTGGGTCAGCACCAGAAGAGAGTCGTAGTTCAGCATGCTCTTGCCCACGTGCATCTCGTCGAACCACTTGCCGCCCTTGACCGGAAGCGCGGCCACGCCCTCGGCATCCGTGATGTCCACGTCGCAGAAGGTCCAGCCGTTGATCTCAAGGGTCTTGCGGTGATCCTCGGTGGTGTAGCGGCTGCCCTCGTAGTAGGTGTTGGTCTCAATGATGGCGGCATCGGGCAGGCGGCTCTCGAGCAGAGCCTTCACCCAGGGGCGGGGGATGATGTTGGGGCCTTCGGCCTCGCCGGTGTGGAGCTTGACGGCTACCTTGCCGCAGAGAACCTGGCCGACGCGGTCATAGATCTTCTGCAGGCCGGCCTCCGACAGATCGCGGGTGAAAAACACGACCGAGCGCTCGCCCGTGCGCTGGTCAAAGGGGATGTATTTGTTGCCGTCTTTTCCGGGAATGGGGTTGCTTGCGCTCATGGTGTTTCCTCCTAAAACAGTTCTGACTTCTATATTTTACCCGATTCCGGGACGCTTGACAAGTGGAAAAAACCGCTTTCCAAGGCTGCCGGCGTATGCTACTATAACAGTACAGTCATATAAAGGAGGCGCAAGTATGAAAATGGAGTATCAACAGGTCAGAGAGCGCGTGGAGAAGGAGAGCGAGGCACTGGGTAAGCTGGTGGTGCAGACCGGCATCGGCATGCTTGTCGCCCTTATTGCCGCCATCCTGCTGCTGCGCTGAGGACCACGGCTTGACAAGTCGGGACGGACTTGCTACAATCCTGCCGTTCATGAAAAAGGAGTGGTAGGTCATGCAAAACGCTGCCGGGAGAACGGCGCTGTATTCCTGGGTCCAGGGCTCGTTCTGGATGAGCTTTTGCGTCGCGGTTTCCTTCGCGGCGGTGTATCTGCAGGGCCTTGGTTATGACAACACGGCCCTGGGGGCCGTGCTGGCGGCGGGCAATCTGCTGGGCGCGGTGCTGGGACCGGTGCTGTCCTCCCTGGTCGACCGACGCGAGGACATGAGCGCCCGGCGCCTGATCCCCTGGCTGCTGGGCGTTCAGGCGCTGGCGCTGGTGCTGGTGATGGCCTTTCCCCGAAAGGGGATCGCCGCAGCGCTGGGTTACGGGCTGTATATCGCCTTTTCTCTGAGCGTCAATTCATTGAATCTGAAGCTTTATGTGGACTTCTCTTACGGGGGGCTGCCCATCAATTACGGGCTGACGCGCGCGATGGGCTCGCTGTTCTACGTGGCGGCGTCCATGATACTCGGCGCGCTGAGCGAGCGCTTTTCCATCCGCGTCCTGCCGGTGGCGGGACTGGTGCTGTGCGCCTCGCAGGCGGCGGCCCATTACAGCCTTTGCGCGCTGCTGCCGCCGGAGCGGACACGCGGCGAAAAGGGCGGGACGGGCAGCTCGCTGACGGGCTTTCTGGGCACGCACCGCCGTTTCGCCGTGCTTCTGCTGGGAACGGTGCTGGTGTTCTTCGCCCATAACACCGTGTCCAGCTTTCTGATCAATATCACCCGCAGCGTGGGCGGCAATACCCGCGACATGGGTTATATCAACAGCTTCATGGCCGCAATGGAGATCCCGGTCATGCTCTTCTTTACCCGCCTCTTCGCCCGGCGCAGGACCGCGGATCTTCTGCGCGCGGCCTTTGCGTTTTTCGTGCTGAAGACCGTCGCGGTGATGCTGGCCCCCTCGGTGGGCGCGCTGTACGCCGCGTTCGTGCTGCAGGCGCCGTCCTTTGCGCTGTATACCGCGGCCATCGTGCCCTATACCGAGCACAGCGTGCCCTACCGGGACGCCGCCAAGGCGCAGAGTCTGGCCTTCTCCACCACGACCCTCGGTTCGGTGCTCGCCAGCCTCATCAGCGGCGCGCTGCTCGACCGCGTCAGCGTCCGCGCAACGCTCGCCATCGCCTGCGTCGTATGCGCCGTCGGGGCGGCCACCGCCTGGTGCGGCATCGGAAAACCTTCGAAACAGAGTGAATGCCAATGAAGTATCAAAAAGTCTATACCGCCGTCAGCGCCCTGTGCGCGCTGTGCGTGCTGCTTTCGCTTTTCATCGGCGGCACGGGGCCGATTTCGATCGGGAACGCTCCGGCGGCCCCCGCGCAGGACGCGGAGGAGCTGCGGGCCGTCTCGGCGGCGGCGATCCGCTATATGCCGGTGTTCTCCGATCTGGACAGCACCGCGGCGGACAGGACCTTTGCCATCGATATGGCCAATGCCGACCAGGGCTTTGTGGCCGTCAAGGCCCGCAGTGAGGAAAATGTGAAAATCAAGATCCTCTCCGAGAGCGGCGCCGAGCGGGTATACAACGTGCCCAACATAGGCACGGTTGCCTATTACCCGCTGAGCGACGGTGACGGCAGCTATACCGTTCAGCTGCTCCAGGGCGTGGTCGGCGAGCGGACCGATCTGTACGAGCGCGTGCTGGAGAGCACGGGACGTGCCCGGCTGCTGGACGAGTTCCAGCCTTATATCCGGCCCAGCACCTATGTCTGGTTCAGCGGACACGCCAGGTGCGTCAGCGAAGCCGCCGCCCTCTGCGCCGGTGTGACCGACGACGATGAGAAGATCGAGCGAATCCGCGGCTTCGTCATCGATACGCTGCGCTATGACGCCGCGCTGGCCGAACGGGAGGATCTGAGCTTCATCCGGGACCCGGATGTGATCCTCGCCAGAGGGACGGGAGTATGTCTGGATTACGCGGTGCTGACCGCCGCCATGCTGCGCAGCCAGGGAATCCCCGCCAAGGTGGTCTACGGCGAGGTGAGCTCGGCCGAGGGGCTGCACGCCTGGAACATGGCGTATACCGCATCCGCGGGCTGGCAGCGTCTGGACACCACCTTTGCCGACCAGGGAGCGGAGCAGAGCTTCATTGACGACGACGCCAACTATACGGACAAGGGCTGGTATTGAGACAATAGACAGAAAGACAGCGTGAGCGCCGGAAACGGGACGTGGGCCCGGCCCGGCCGGAAAAGGCAAAGCCGCATGAGGCGGAGAAAAGCGGGAGAATACCATGTTTGAGGAGCACAGAAGAAACCAACAGAACGAGACGACGCAAGAGCGCATCCGGCGGCTGAAAACGGCGCTGGAGGAGGCGGATGCGGTGGTGCTGGGCGCGGGAGCGGGACTGTCCACCGCTGCGGGCTACCGCTACGCCGGGGAGCGCTTTGAGCGGTACTTCAGGGATTTTATCGAGAAATACGGTATAACGGACATGTACTCCGGGGGCTTCTATCCCTTCGGCTCGCCGGAGGAGTACTGGGCCTGGTGGAGCCGCCATATCTGGGTCAACCGCTACGCGCCCATCCCGTCGGCGCTGTATGAGACCCTGCATGAGATTCTGGCTGACAGGGACTATTTCGTGCTGACCACCAATGTGGATCACTGTTTCCAGCGCGCGGGCTTTGACAAGCACAGGCTGTTTTACACCCAGGGCGATTACGGCCTGTGGCAGTGCAGCGGCCCCTGTCATCCCAAGACCTACGACAATGAGAAAACCGTGCGGGAAATGCTTGTGGCCCAGGGCTTTACCATCACAGGGGACAACAGCCTTTCGGCGGACGATTTCAGCCGGATCCGCATGGCCGTGCCCACGGAGCTCGTTCCACGGTGCCCGCGCTGCGGCAGGCCCATGACCATGAACCTGCGCGCCGACGACCGCTTTGTGGAGGACGCAGGCTGGCAGCGCGCCAGCGACCGGTATCGGGAGTTCCTGCGGCGGCACGAGGGCTTGAAAGTCCTGTTCTGGGAGATCGGCGTGGGCTACAACACGCCGGTCATCATCAAGTACCCTTTCTGGCGGATGACGGCGAGAAATCCCGAGGCCTGTTACGTCTGCATGAGCCGCAGCAGCGCCGACTGCCCGGACGAGATCCGGGAGCGCTCCATCTGCCTCAACGGCGACACCGGCGCGATCCTGGCCCAGCTGGCGCAAAAGGACGGGGCATAAAGAAGCCGAGACAGAAAACGAAAAGCAGACCGCTGCAAAGCGGTCTGCTTTTGAATTTTAATAATCAGATCCCCCCGTACTTGACCTTTATGTGAGAATACGGGGATCTCTTATGCCGACTTGTGTTTGGTGCGATACGCCGCCTGGGCGCAGGCGTAGGTGGCAGAAAAGATACGATAGAAAGGACAGCATCTCCAAGACAACGCAGCAGAGCTACAAGTACACGCTGGCCACGCTGAAGGAGAAGATCGGGGACCGACCGGTCAACACCATCAAGGCGATGGACATCGAAGACCTGCTGCGGGATCTCCGGAAGGAGGGCAAGTCTGATAGCTATGTGTCGCAGATGCAAGCATTAGGCGTTGACCTGGCAACGATTCAAAGCATGGTGGGGCACGCGGATCTGGACATGACACAGCACTACCTGCATGTGCAGAGTCCGATCAAACAGAAGGCCGTGGAGGCATTCAATGCGGCGTTTTGCGGAAATAAACCGCATTCCAGTCAAATTCCAGTCGACCCCAAATTAGCAGAGCTATTAAGCAAGAAAAATCCCCGATTTCTTGCGAAATCGAGGTTTTTTGGTCCGAGTGACTAGATTCGAACTAGCGGCCGCCGCTGCGCAGACGCCGCCACGGCCGCTTTGCGGCCATTGATTGAAATACAAGAGGCCGCTGGTTCGATCAACACAAGAGAGAAATAAAGCAGACCGC
>ONSQ01000032.1 GCA_900320465.1 uncultured Eubacteriales bacterium | reverse complement strand
CCCTGCTTGCCGGTCTCATCCTGCTGATCGGCGGGCAGAGTCCAGGATGCCTCATAGTCGTTGCGGCCGTCGGCGTAGCAGCAGATGATGTCGACAGACTCAGCGGCGGCGTAGGAGAAAGCGGTGCCGTAGCCGGAGTCGATGGGGATGACGTTCTCCAGGTCGGAGATCTTCTTGCCGTCAAAGTTTTCCATCAGCCACATGGTGGGGTAGATGTAGCCGGCGGAGGAAGAGGTCTTCTGAACGGCCCACTTGGCGCCATTGACATCGTCCCAGGTGAGCTGCTCGCCGTTGTTGACCTTCTCGGCCAGCTTCTTGCCGTACTCGGAGGGGGTGGCGTAGATCAGGGCGCGGTAGTAGGTGACCTGGGGGCCGTTCTTCTGGGTGGCATTGGCTTCGCCGTTCCAGTCGGCGGGGTTCTCGCTGTCGTTGGACAGGCCGTTGCGACAGGCCGTTGCGGGTGGCGGTCAGGATAACGTCAACATCGTCGGAGTAGAGGATGTAGGTGCCGGCAGGCAGCCAGCCGAGGTCGATGGAGCCGGCGGCCATGGCCTCACCGGTGGCGTCATAGCTGGTGCCGACGGTGATGTCGACCTCGTCGATGTCGTAGCCGAGGTTGGCCATTTCAGCCTTGACGAGTTCGGGCAGGTTGGCGGTGCCGGCAATGATGACGTCGGCGTCCTTGGAGGGGACGAACTCGAGCGTCAGCTTGTCGAAGTGGTTGCCATTGGACGCGGCGGGAGCGGCAGACTGGCCGCAGGCGCACAGCGCGAGCACCATGACGAGTGCAAGGAGAAGTGCAACTGTCTTCTTCATGTAGGGATGTCCTCCTAATTAAAATATCTTCAACGGTGAATCTCACCGGTGAATACAAAATATTGTGGAAAGATCAAACTTACTGCAGCACATATTGTATCATGCGGCATATTCTTTGACAAGGGGTATTTCCAACGCTTTTCGGCATAAACCCGTGTTTTTCAACACATCACGCCGCTTTGGATCCTGCCCACGGAAATATATCCGTCCAGCACGGCGGCGATATCCGTACCGTCCGGCACATCGGCGCGCGCACAGGGTACGCCGCGCTGGGAATAGAGCTCCGCTCCCCCGTCCGCTTTGCGTTTGGAATACAAGCCGTTGTACAGCTGCATCGGCGCGATGCGCCTGTCATAGAGGACGCCCTTGGGCTCGTCCGCCGGGAAGTTGAGGTTCCAGATCTCTCCCCTTCCCTGACCGAGGGCAAGCAGTTCCTCCGTGAGGGCGGGCATATGCCGCTCGGCGCAGGCATAGCCGCCGCGGCCCATGGTCGAAAAAGCAATGGCGGGGATGCCGTTCATCACCGCCTCATAGCAGGCGCCGATGGTGCCGGAATAGGCGATGTCAAAGCCTGCGTTCCAGCCGTCGTTGACGCCGGAGAACACATAGTCCGGCCGCTCGGGCAGCAGGCTGTCCAGCGCGATCTTCACGCAGTCGGCCGGGGTGCCTCCCACAGAGAACGCGTCCTTCACCAAAACAGGAAAATCCGAACAGGAGACGTGCATTTCCTCGAACAGCGTGAGCTTCTGGCTCATTCCGCTGCACTGATGGTCGGGCGCGACAACCCACACCTCGCCGAAGCGAACCGCCGTGCGGGCCAGTGCCGCAAGGCCGGGGGCGCTGATGCCGTCATCGTTTACGAGCAGAATACGCATGCGCTTTCTCCTTTCCGGATTACAGCGCATAGTGTATCACAGCTTTCGATGTCGAACAAGCGTGAGAAAAGCAGAAAAAACAGACCTGAAGCGGTCTGTTTTTTATGCGTCTTTCTGAATTTTTCCTGTTGGCTGGTTGGATATAGTATTCTTCTGTTGTCTGCTTCCCGGTCGGCCCGTATGTCTCGCTCAAAGCTCCTTGACCTGCTCGGTATAGGGCAGGATCGCGATCTCCAGATTGCCGTTTTTGGTGCGCAGGGCGTCGATAAAGGCCTTTTCCTCCGCCGCGTCCTTCATCCGGATCTTATAGGACAGGCGGAACATGCTGCCCATACCGGTGGTCTTGGCTCCTGCCTTTTCCACCTTGGACAGATAGCGCGCAAAGATCCCGTCAAAGGTTCCGTTGTACTCCAGGGACTCGGGGATCGTGATGCGCAGCAGCTGCTCCTCCTCGCGGGAGGCGTGCTCAAACAGCGGCGTCCTGCTCAGAAGCAGGTAAATGACGGCCAGGCACACCAGAATGATCACGCCGTAGGCCAGGCAGCCCATGCCAAAGGCAATGCCCGCGCCCATGGCCACCAGGATCGCGGCGATCTCGTCGGCGCTGCCCGGCGCGCTGCGGAAGCGGATCAGCCCGAATGCGCCGCCTACGGCAACGCCGGCGCCGATGTTGCCGTTGACAAAGGTGATGACCGCCGCCACCACAAAGGGAATCAGCGATACCACCAGGAAAAAGCGCTTGGTGGAGCGGATACAATAGCTCATGACCCAGGCGTAGGCCACGCCGGCGAGAAGCGTAACGCCGGCCATCAGAAAGAACTGCGCGGGCGTAACAGACGATGAATAGAACGATTCAAACATTTTAATCTCCTTCCTTATAGCCTTCTCCTTTGGAGAAGGTGGCGGACTCTGTCCGCCGGATGAGGTCTCCTTCCATATAGTCTTCCCCGCTTGCGGGGAAGGGGGACCGCGTCAGCGGTGGATGAGGTCTCCTTCCTTATAGCCTTCTCCTCTGGAGAATTGCGGTCCACCGCTGCCGGGGGCAGAGGAAGGCGGGCCGGAATTTCCGCAGCCGCGCCGCTTTGCGGTGCGAGCCTTCAGGCGAGCGCCGGAAACGGCAATTGCGGCAAGGTGGAAGATGGCGGACTCTGTCCGCCGGATGAGGTCTCAGGCCGAGAACTTCAGCCGCTCGCGGCGATAGGCTTCGCCGTATTTGGAAAAGCTGCTCTTATAGATCCTGCCCTCGGAGAGGGTCTCCGCCAGCCACAGGGGCATGGCGTCCTGCACCTTGATCTCCAGGATCGTCCAGCCCTGGGGCAGCAGCGGTACACCCTCCATCGAACTGGTCAGCGTCAGATCGCTGGTGCGGTAGCGGGGATTGGCGTCGATGGTCAGCCGCAGATCGCCGTCCGGCTGGAAATAAGCACAGCGGTCGTAGATGATCAGGCACTTGGGCTCCAGGGGGCGATAGAAATCCTGGAACGTGCGGATCTCCCGGCTGATCTGGCTGGAGTCGTCGCTCCCGCTCTGCTCGTCAAACAGACTCTCGACCCGGGCGACGGTGCTCTGCACCCGGCGCTTGTATACCACGTCAAAGGCCTTGCGCTTGAGTTCCAGATACACCGGCGAGTCTTCTGTCGCCAGACCGTAGGAGCGCAGGCGGATCTTTTCCTTGAACAGGGGCTTTTCCAGGCTGGAACGGATCAGCCGGAAGTCCGGCGTGTCATAATAGAGAGACGCGATCGAGGTCAGACCGAACGAATCGATCTGCATGCGTCCCCGCAGCCGCTCCTGAAGAAAAGCGGTTTTTTCCGCGTCCAGCAGGTATTTGAGCTCGTAGCGCTTCATGACCACGATGGGATCGGTAACTTTCTGCATATGCTGCACCTCCGTCACTGGACCCATCCCCCTCCGTAAACGGCAGTAAAAATAGGGCCCACAACTTTTCTGTGAGCACACTTTAGCAACCGTAACTTAATTGAACCTTAAGCGCCGAAGAATTCTTTCCCAGATGTCAGTCTAACTTTTTTCCCCTTTCATCAGCAAGGTGGAGCAAACAGGAAAACCCCCGCGTCAGAAAGACGCGGGGGTGGTCGTCGGTTTTTCGTATTTCTTCTCTCTCAGCTCTCGGACAGCTCGAACTTGTAGCCCACGCCCCAGACGGTTTTGAGGCTCCACTTGGGTGAGACGCCCTCCAGCTTTTCACGCAGACGTTTGATGTGCACGTCCACCGTGCGCGAGTCGCCGAAGTAGTCAAAGCCCCAGACCTCGTCGAGCAGCTGGTTGCGCGTGAAGACCCGGTTGGGCGAGGAGGCCAGATGGAACAGCAGCTCCATCTCCTTGGGCGGAGTGTCGATCTTTTTGCCGTCCACGATCAACTCGTAGGAGTCCAGATTGATCGTGAGCTTGTCGAAGCTCAGCTTCTTTTCCATGGGGCTGTCGCCGTCCTTGCGGCGCATGACGGCGTGAACACGGGCGATCAGTTCCTTGACCTCAAAGGGCTTGGTGACATAGTCGTCGGCGCCCATCTCCAGGCCGCTGACCTTGTCGTTGGTTTCCCCTTTGGCGGTGAGCATGATGATGGGAACGGCGGATTTCTTGCGGATATCGCGCAGCACCTGCCAGCCGTCCTTGATGGGCAGCATGATGTCCAGCAGCACCACGTCCGGCTGGAAGAGATCAAAGCTGCTCTCCGCCTTGCCGCCGTCCGGCGCGATCATGACCTCGAAGCCGTCCTTGCCCAGATACAGGCGCAGCAGCTCGGCAATATTGCCGTCATCCTCTACAATTAACGCACGTTTGCTCATATTGACTTCCCTCCCGCGAAACTTTTTCTATATTATACTGCGCACAAGGGAAGAAAGGTTAAAAAAATGTAAAGTTATTCCTCCCGCTGCCGCAGGGCCCGGCACAGCAAGTCAGCCCGTTTCTGCCAGTCGGCCTGGCGCGCCAGGCTCTGGGAGCGCATGCGAAAAAGTCTGCTGTCTTTGAGCGCCAGCGCCTCCTCCACCGCCCGGACATAATCCTGCGCGCTGCGGGCGATCAGCACGCCGTCGCAGCGGCGGCACTCCGCCACGTCCCCGGCCACAATCGGCCTGGCGATGGCCAGATATTCAAACAGCTTGACGGGGCTGGCCGCGTCGCCCACCGGGCCGGGGAGAAAGGGCAGCAGCAGCACGTCGCAGCGCGCGGCGTAATCCCGCAGTCTTTCGTAGGGCCTTGGGCCGAGGAAGCTCACGTTTTCCTCCCCCGCCAGCTCGCGTGCGTACGAATCGTCATAGCGCACGCCGATCAGCAGCAGCTGAAACCGACCGTCGGAGGCCAGCGCGCGCAGCGCGGCATAGTCCAGCCACCGGGCCAGCGCGCCGTAGTAGCACAGCACCGGCCGCCCGTCGGCGAGAAGCTCCCGGAAGCGCTCATCCTCCGGACAGGCACCCGGGGCCGAAAAAAAGCCGCTGTCCACGCCGTTTTCGAGAAGAAGCACATCCTTGAAGGGCTTGAAGCGCCTCGCATCGCGCAGCAGCGCCAGGGACGAAGCCAGCACCAGGCAGGGTCCGCGCATGGCATAGCGGTACAGCTCCAGGCTCTGGCGGGGCACGCGGCGGCTGTTGCTGATCTCGCCGGACAGGGCGTCGATGTAGTCATAGATCACACGCCAGCCCCGGCGAGAATACGCACGAAGCGAAGAAACGCGCAGACGGCTCTCCGGCGACGCCACCTGGACATAGCGCCGCGTGACGCTCTCCTCCAACGCCCGTTCCAGTCTGCGGCGCAGCGGGAAAGCGCGCAGATTCACCAGCCACAGGTTTTCGCCCAGCTTTTGCGCGCCGCGCACGCGATCATAAGGCGAGGCCGCTTCATAAAGCACCAGACAACCGCTTTTCGCCAGCGCGCTTGAGAGCTGCTGGGGGCGCTGAAACAGCGGTGTGTGCCAGCCGAAGCTGCCCCGGCGCAGGATCACGCGCTCGTATGCGCCCCGGCGTATCTCGTCCAGCAGAGCGTCCAGTTCCCGCCCTCTGGGCGCCAGGCGCGCGCCAAGCTCGCCCAGTGCAAAACGCGCCAGCTTTTTTGTCGCCTCCGCCGTGCCGTCCTTTCGTAACAGCTGATAAAGCTTTTCCAGCATGTCCTCACCCTCTTGAAAGAAGTATCGCCCCCACGGTGCGGATTCTATACGCCGCGGGTATGATCGGCGCGCAAAAGGGAGAAACTATTTCGGAGGTGATTGCAAGTGAACGAAAAACGAATGCGCAAGCTGCAGCGCGTGCTGGGGACCTATACCGCCGCGGCGCTGACGGTGCTGGCCCTGATGGCGACGGTGTACGGCACCCATCTGGAGGACTTTCGCACCGCGGCACGCTATTCCTATGAGCTGAGCTTCGAGGAGTCAGCCGCGGCGGTGAACGCCCTGTCCGACACGCTGGGAAAGGCGCGCTATGCCACGGGTGAGCTGTGCCGCTCGCTGGCCTCCGAGGCCTTTGCCGAGGCCTGTGCGGCCAAGGCGGCGCTGGGCACGCTCCCCTTTTCCACGGTGGAAATGGAGCAGACCAAGAGCTTTCTGGGAACTGCGGGCGGCTTTGCCCGTCAGCTGTGCGACAGCGGCGGAGAATTTGACGACGCCGAGCGCGCTGATCTCTCCGCGCTGGCCGATACGGCGGAGGCCTATGCCGCCGCGCTGACGCAGATGCGTCTGTCCCTGGCCAACGGCGAGCTGGAGATGGACAGCCGGGAGGTCCGACTGCGCAATGTGGCCGACGGCGAGCGTACGCGTCTTCTGAGTGAGAGCTTTGCCGAGGCGGAGGAAAACTTTCCCCTTACGGCGGAGCTGCTGAGCTATCAGATCGAAAAGGCCGACACCCAGTCGCGCTATGCCGACGTCAAGAGCGCCGCCGCGGCGGCGGGCAGGCTGCTGGGCGTTTCGCCGGAGCTGCTGCGGGAGGAGTGCCGCTACGCCGACGGCTCGGTGGGCCTGTCGCGGGACAGTCTCTATATCCATGCCAGCGCCGACGGGGTGTTGAGCCTGTCGGATTCCCGTCTGGTGGAGACCGGTACAGTCAGTGAAAAGCGTGCCGCGGAAAAGGCGCGGGAGTTTTTGCGTCTCGCCGGTTACGGCGACATGCAGGAGTCCGGCAGGCGGCGCGCCGGGAACGTGCTGTATGTCAGCTTTCTCGGCCGTGTGGGCGAGGCGGTGTGTCTGGACTGCAGCGCCGAGGTGGGCATCGCGCTGGACAATTGCTCGCTCTATGCCTTCCGCGCGCCGGAGGGTATCGCCAACGGCAGCTATGACTGGCCGCTGTCCGAGTCCGACGCCCAGGCGGCGCTGCCCTCTTCCCTGGTCCCGCTCGGCTCCCGCCGGGTGGTATACGAAGGGCAGCCCTGCTACGAGTTTCGCTGCCGGGACGGCGAGCGCAGCGTCACGATCCTGGTGGACGCCCGCTATGCCAGGCAGCTGTCCATCACGGTTGAATAAGAAAAGAATCGGCTGAGAAAAAGCTTCTCAGCCGATTCTTTATTCGTCCAGTTTGAGTACAGCGAGGAAGGCCTCGGTCGGGATCTGCACCGTTCCGAGCTGGCGCATCTTCTTCTTGCCTTCCTTCTGTTTTTCGAGCAGCTTCTTCTTGCGGGTGATGTCGCCGCCGTAGCACTTGGCCAGCACGTCCTTGCGCATGGCCTTGACGGTCTCGCGGGCGATGATCTTGCCGCCGATGGCCGCCTGGATCGGCACCTCGAAGAGCTGGCGCGGGATGTTGTCCTTGAGCTTTTCGCACAGCTTGCGCGCCCGGCCGTAGGCCTTGTCCCGGTGGGCGATGAAGCTCAGCGCGTCCACCTTGTCGCCGTTGAGGAGCATGTCGATCTTTACCAGGTCGCTCTCCTGGTAGCTGGACAGCTCATAGTCCAGCGAGGCGTAGCCCTTGGTGCGGGCCTTGAGGGTGTCGAAGAAATCGTAGATGATCTCGTTGAGCGGCATCTCGTAGTGCATCTCCACCAGACGGCTGTCGAGATACTGCATGTTCTTATACTCGCCCCGGCGGTCCTGGCACAGGGGCATGATGTTGCCCACGAATTCCTCAGGCGTGATGATGGAAACCTTGACGTAGGGCTCCTCCGCCTTGGCGATGGAGGCGGGGTCGGGATAGTTGTGGGGGTTGTCCACCATGACCACCGTGCCGTCTGTCCGGGTGACGCGGTAGATGACGGAGGGCAGCGTGGTGACAAGCTCCAGATTGAACTCACGCTCCAGCCGCTCCTGGATGACCTCCATGTGCAGCATGCCCAGGAACCCGCAGCGGAAGCCGAAGCCCAGGGCCACAGAGCTCTCCGGTTCGAAGGACAGGGAGGCGTCGTTGAGCTTGAGCTTTTCCAGCGCGTCGCGCAGATCCGGGTACTTGGAGCCGTCCTCGGTGTAGATGCCGCAATAGACCATGGGCCGGGCCGGCCGGTAGCCGGGCAGGGCTTCGGCGGCGGGGCGTTCGGAGAGCGTGACGGTGTCGCCCACCTGGGTGTCGGCCACGTTCTTGATGCTGGCTGTGAAATAGCCCACGTCGCCCGTCCCCAGCTCGTCGCAGGGGTCAAGCCCGATGGGGCGCAGATGGCCCACCTCCACCACCTTGTAGCGGGCGCCGGTGGACATGAGCAGCACCTCGGCGTCCTTGCGAAGCACGCCGTCAAACACGCGCACCAGGACGATGACGCCCCGGTAGTTGTCATACTGACTGTCGAAGATCAGCGCCTTGAGCGGCGCGTCGGGATCGCCCTTGGGCGTGGGAACGTTTTCCACGATGTCACGCAGCACCGCGTCGATGTTCAGTCCCAGCTTGGCGCTGATTTCCGGCGCGTCCTGGGCGGGGATGCCGATGATCTCCTCCACCTCGTCCTTGGCCCTCTGCGGGTCGGCGGCGGGCAGGTCGATCTTGTTGATGACGGGCAGGATCTCCAGATTGTTGTCCAGCGCCAGATAGGTGTTGGACAGGGTCTGGGCCTCCACGCCCTGGGAAGCGTCCACGATCAGGATGGCGCCCTCGCAGGCGGCCAGGCTGCGGCTGACCTCGTAATTGAAGTCCACATGGCCCGGGGTGTCGATCAGGTTGAGGGTATAGTCCTCCCCCCTGTCGTTCCGGTAGCTCAGCCCCACGGCGCGGGCCTTGATGGTGATGCCCCGCTCGCGCTCCAGATCCATGTTGTCGAGGATCTGATCCTCCATCACGCGCATTTCCACCGCGTTGCACTTTTCGATCAGACGGTCGGAGAGCGTGGATTTGCCATGGTCGATATGGGCGATGATCGAGAAATTGCGGATATGCTCGCGGTCGGTCATACTTTCTGATCCTCCAGCGCTTCCAGCGCCATTTCGGCCTTGTCGGTCATGCTGCGCAGATTTGCCAGGAACGCGCGGGCCGCGGCGGCGGCTGACGCGGTGCTGTCGGGATTCTCACTGCGGCAGAGCAGATAATCCGCGCTCACACCGTAGTAGTCGCAGGCGCGGCGCACGAAGTCCAGGCCCGGTTCACGGGCGCCGTTTTCATAGTGGCTCAGCAGCGCCTGGCTGATGTGCAGGGCAGCCGCGGCGGTGCGCTGGGAAATATTGCGCTCATGGCGCAGCACGGAGAGGGTCTCCGGGAAGGTTCTTTCCATACTCTGATGCTCCTTTAAGATAACGCAGCGTATTATAATCGCAGAGCATCGGTTTGTAAAGAGTTTTTTTATGCCGCAGCGTATTATTTTTCAAATTGTCTGTACACCTCGCCGTTTTCCAGATCGATCCAGCGAAAGACGCCGCGGCACAGGGTCATGGCGCTGTGCCGCGTCTCCTCCTTGGGGATGGCGACAGAGCCGGGGTTGAGATAGACGACGCCGTCCTTTTCCACGCAGGCCGGCACGTGGGTGTGGCCGTGCAGCAGGATCTCTCCAAAGCGCAGCGGGGGCAGACAGTCCAGGTTGTAAAGATGGCCGTGGGTGGCAAAAACAGTCAGACTGTCCTCGCACAGCAGAGCATATTCCGCCATGATGGGAAAGCGCAGCACCGCCTGGTCGATCTCGGCGTCGCAGTTGCCGCGCACGCCCAGCACGCGATCGGCCATGGCGTTGAGCATGGCCGCCACTTCCTTCGGCGCGTAGTCGCGGGGCAGATCGTTGCGCGGTCCGTGATAGAGGATGTCTCCCAGCAGGAGCAGCCGCTCCGCTCCCTCCCGCTCAAAGCAGTCGAGAAGCCTGCGGCAGTAGTAGGCCGAGCCGTGGATATCCGAGGCGATCATCCATTTCATATGCGTTTCTCCTTTGTTTTTTCTGTTATCATACTACAGAAACAGCGCCGCGGCAAGCCGCGGCGCTGTTTGGCGTATCAGATTTTCCGGTCTCGGACCTGGGAGTCGTAGTGCTTGTTGAGGAAGGGGCGGATCACATAGTAGATCAGCTTGTTCTCTGCGTTGGTGATGTAGATGCCGAAGGTCACCACAAAGAAGATCAGCGCCACCAGGCACAGCTTCCCCAGCAGCGAGCCGATCAGGCGGAGCGCTTTGCAGACAGTTTTGGCTTTCATGGCTTTCTTCCTCCTTTCCTCAGTAGGCCTCGGAGTCGTCAAACTCCACAATGGTGGGATCCAGCGGCTTTTCGTTGAGCACCACGGACATGTAGTTGTTCACGCACTTTCTCATATCCTGGCGGGAGACGGTGCGGCTGTCCTCCAGATCGTGCTCGATGAAGATGAAGTGGAAGCCCAGATCCCGGGCCTGCTCCTCCATCATGGCGTGGACGCCCAGCATGCCCTTGCAGGCGATGTTATCGTTCATCAGCACCATGTCGCAGTTGAAGGCGCGCGCCCAGTCCCACACGGCGTTGATGTTCTCCCAGCCGCCCACGGCGTGGTGACGCATGCAGGCGCGCTGAGTCAGCGCAGTCAGATCGTCCATGGCCTTGTCGGTGTCGGAGGTGTCGATCATGTTGTAGCCCATGGTGGAGTCCATATTCAGCACGATGGTGATGCCCCAGCAGTTCTGCGTCCAGGTGGGGAAATCGGTGTAATACACCGCCGAGGGTCCCCACAGGAAGGCGCGGTGGCGGGTCCGGCCGCCGAAGGGCACATACTTGTCCTCGTAAGCCTTGCGCATGATCTTGATGACCTTGCGGTCCACCTTGTTGAAATAGGGGTCGGTGCCGTTGGCGGACTGCCACTCGAAGAGCTTATAAAGGGATTCGGCGATACCGGACAGCGGCGAGTACGGGGTCTTGAAGTAATCCCACTTCTCCAGCTCGATGGTGTTCTGCTCATTCATGAGCCGGGCGTACTTGAACAGCTCCTCCCAGTCGTACTTCACGCCGTAGTGCTCCTCGACGAAGGCGATGGCCCGCTCGAGCATCTCACGGGAGTAGACAAGTCCCTCCGGCTTCTGGTGCTGCATGGCCAGGGTGATCGGAAAGTCGGGCTTGCCGATGCGGCGGCGCTGGAACATGCTGGTGGCCTCGGAGGCGTTGCAGGGCATGTTGGTGGACAGCATGACCTTGCCCAGGATGGGCAGAGCGTCGTCCAGGGCCACGCCGGTCTCGGCGGCGCAGCGCGAGCACACGTCGGCCGGCAGGCCGAAGGATTCGGCCACGTCGATATAGTAGGGCTCGATATGCTGGTCGATGTCGCAGATGATGAACTCCGGCAGAGTCTGCATCGGCACGGGGTAGAGATCCTTGAAGCCCTTTAAGAACAGCTGGGTGATGGTCTCGTCGTGGGGGATGCACTTGTCGGTGTAGGGTCCGCCGCCCAGGCGCTGGTCATTGGACAGAACGAAGGCGATCTTCTTGGTCAGGTTCTGCACGATGGCGTGCATGTTCATGTGGGCGATGCGCAGCTCGGTGCCGCGGTAGCCCTCGAACAGGCGGTCGATGAACATAAAGGTGCCCAGATACGAGCCCATCCAGCGGTATTCCCAAAAACCCTTGAGGCACGGGATCGGGGCGCTGCCCACCATCTGCACCATGGAGACGATGTTGTTCAGCCACTGGCTGTAATCATAGAGCGTGTCCCTGACGCCGCGCCATTCGCGCCACTTGGCCACGCCGGTCTTGTCGTAATAGCGGTCGCGCTGGCCGCCCAGTCCGTTCTCCGCGCGCCAGATGGGGTCGAAGCGCCGGAGCTTTTTGTCGACGGCACCCACAAGCTTGTCTGTCAGTTTCATCTCATTTCCCTCCCTGAATGTTCTTGATCTCGAGGGATTCTATAAAGGCCTGGAAGCGGGTACGCAGCTGGCCCACCGAGCCGAGGGCGTATTCCTTTTCGATGGTGCAGCAGGGAATGTGCAGCTCGTCGGTGAAGATATGGTTCTCCAGCACCTTTTCATAGCTCCAGAACTCACAGAACTTCATGTTCTCATAGATCACGCCGTCGGCGCCGAAGTCCTCCACCAGGCGCTTGATCTCGCCGGAGCGCTGGTCGATCTTCTCGCCGTCCATGAAGCGGGCGCACTGGTTCCAGTGCAGGTAGTGGCGGCAGATGGCGTCAAAGGCGCTCTCCCCTTCGCGGATCTCGATCTGCTCGCGGCTGGGGAAGCTGCCGAAGCAGTAGCGGTCGGCCACCACCATGGCGCCGCAGCTCTCGATGAGCTTGGTGAAGTCGGGGTCGTCGATCTCGGACCCGGCCAGGACCACGCGGGCGCGGAAGGGGAATTTCCCCTCCGGCTGGCGGTTCTTCACTTCCTCGAGCGTCTCCTCCAGCAGCGGCAGGATGGCCTTGTGGGGGCAGACCTGGCTGGCCACCTGGAGCACATGGAACTCATAGCCCGTGATGCGGGGCTTATCGCCCTTGCGGAACTCGCCGATGGCGGTGATCACGCTGCTGACGGCATTGTGGTCGTCAATGGCCGCGCGCAGCGCCTCCTCCGAGATGTCCACGCCAAAGCGCTCATGCAGTGGCTCGAGCACCTTGGTGCGCAGCTGGACCTTGTAGTATTTCAGGTTCGTTTCGTCGCCGCGCATGGGCGGGTCGATGATGGTGGTGAAGAATCCCTCGTTCTTCACCGGGTGGAGAAGATCAAAATGCTCCTCCATGCGTTCCATGGCCGCGCAGCCCTCGGAGCCGAAGAGGGCGTTGAGATAGTTGTAGCCGCCCTCGATGGCGCGCTCGAGGATCGAGCGGACATAGGGGCAGGTACGTGCGGTCATGTAATAGCTCGCCACGTCCGTGGAAGTGCAGCGCGGCGCGCGCAGTCGGGTCGAGAAGCAGCCCGGCAGGTTCAGCAGCGCCTCGGGGATATAATAGCAGTTATAGCCCAGCGCCAGCTGCCCCTCCTCCACCGCCTTCGTCACCAGCTCGTTCTGGGCATCCTGGAGCAGGTTTTCGAAAGTGATCAAGTGTTTCAGGTCTTTCACGCATGTCACCTCTTTTTTTGATTCTGTTTCAGTGTTTTTCTCTTGCTGCTGGTATCATAGCACAGCCTCCGACCCCGGTCAACGAAAAAAGACGTCCGAAAATTTTACCGTAAATTAACGATTTGGGCGCTTTGCTGTCTTGCGCCGGGGCGGGAAAAATGATAAGCTATAAACAAGAAAAACGATATACCTTCCAAACTACGAATGAAAAGGAGTGTGGTTAATCTTGGTTAAGATTATCATGGGGCTGAAGGGGTCCGGCAAGACCAAAAAGCTGGTCGATCTGGTCAGAGTCGCGGTAGACACGGGAAACGGCGACGTAGTCGTCATTGAAAAGGAAAGAAAGCTCACCTTCGACATTCCGTATCAGGCGCGTCTGGTGGACGCCGCCAACTATCCCATCGGCACCTATGAGTTCCTTAAGGGTCTGATCTGCGGCATTCACGCAGGCAATTACGATATCACGCATTTCTTTATCGACAACTTCCTCAAGATGGTCAATGACAAGTCCCCCGCCGCACTGGGCGATTTTGTGGACTGGCTCAGCGCCTTCTCGGACAGAGAGAATATCGAGTTCATCATCAGCGTTTCCGGCGATCAGGACAGCGCCGACGAGCGGGTCAAGGCCTGCTTCATGGAGTAATACCGATATACCGATACAAGTTACGCCCGGGGAACCGTGTTCCCCGGGCGTTTTGTCGTCTGTTGTCTTGTTTATTCCGTGAGCTCCCGGTACATGGCGCCGGCCTCGGCCTTGGGGGCGTTTTCCCGCACGTCCAGGACCTCGACCTTCAGCGTGCCGCGGCCGAAGGCGATCTCCAGGATATCGCCCTCCCTGACCTGGTAGCTGGCCTTGACCGGCCGGCCGTTGGCGCTGACACGCGCGCCGTCACAGGCCTCGTTGGCCACACTGCGGCGCTTGATGATACGCGATACCTTCAGGAATTTGTCCAGTCTCATGCCGATCTCTCCTCTGTTCGTATCCCGGGGGATTATGCGCGATAATAAAGACAGCCGCTCGTTCGGGCGGCTGTCTTTATCGTCATGAAGTCAGATTACTTGGCAACGGCGTCCTTCAGAGCCTTACCGACCTTGAAAGAGGCAACGCGGGAAGCGGGGATCGCGATCTCTTCCTTGGTTCTGGGGTTGCGGCCAACGCGGGAAGCACGCTCTTTGATCTCAAAAGAGCCAAATCCGACGAGCTGAACCTTGTCGCCCTTCACGAGAGACTCGGTAATGGCCTCGAAAACGGCGTTAACGGCCTTTTCGCTGTCCTTCTTGGAAGCGCCGGTCTTCTCGGCAACGGCTGCTGCAAGTTCTGCTTTATTCATTATAATTCCTCCTGTTTGATGAACACGCGTCAACTAGAAATTATTTACAGCGCGGTCCTTTTGTCTGTCGAATCGCTTCGACACCGCCGCTATGCTATCATATTTTACCCATATAATCAAGTGGTATTTGCAACATTTCCTTGAAATATTTGATGTTTTTCGATTATTTTATGTGCAGGAGAGCCGCGACTTTGCCGCCTCCGGGAATTAATTCCAGATCCTCCCTTGTAATGGCACGCATGGCCACCACCGACACCGCATAGACGACCACGGCCCCCGCCATGGCAATGAACATGGCCAGCAGCAGACCCACCCGCCCCGGGATCGGGACAAAGCGCAGGCCCAGGCCGAAGAGAGCCCAGGCGCACAGGCCCATCAGAGCGCTGCACAGCGCGCTCTTGCTCAGGATGCGGCCAACGCGGGGCGTGCGCTCCAGCATTGAGGACATAAAGATGAAGTTCAGCACGCACATGAAGATATAGCTCACCAGCGTGCCGATGGGCGCGCCGTAGATGTTGATGTCGCGCCGCGCCACCAGCACCCAGTTGACCAGGATCTTCACCAGTCCGCCCAGGATCATTGTAAACATGGTGTAGCGCTCCTTGCCGGAGGCCTGGAGCACCGCGTTTTCCATCAGCAGCATACACACGAAGAACGACGCCGCGCCCATGATGGCCAGCAGGCCAGGCCCCGCGGCATGGCTGCCGGCGAAAAAGCCGGTCATGATCGGCATGCTCAGCACCGACAGGCCCACGCCCATGGGCAGGGCGATGAGCGCGGCAATGCGCATGGAGTCCTCGGAGATCTTGGCGGCCTCTTCCCTGCTGTTCCGGGCAAAGGCCCCGGAGATTGCCGGGACGATGGAGATCGTCAGCGGCGTGATGAAGGCCGCTGGCAGGTTGAAAAAGGTCTGGGCCTTGCCGTAGACGCCGTAGAGCACCTTGGCCTCGAAGTACGAATAGTGTGCCGCCGTCTGCAGCCGGTTCATGCACAGCTTGGAGTCCACGGAATTGAGGATCGCCATGATGCAGGCGCCCAGCGCGATAGGCACGCCGATGGTCAGCAGATCGCGGACGATCTTTACCACGCCGTCGGTCTTTCCCTCCGTGCTCTGTGCATCAGGGGCGACCACGCCCGCCGTGTAAGGGGCGGCCAGATCATTGTAGTGGAGGTGCTTGTAGACGATCATATAGCCCAGCGACACCACCGAGCCGATGGACACGCCCAGGATCGCGCCCGCCGAGCCGTAGGGCAGCGGATAGCGCGCACGCAGCAGCGCCGCGGCCAGGATCAGGCCCGAGATGACCTTGAAGAGTACCTCCAGCACCTCGTCCACGGTGGTGGGGATCATGTTGCCGTTGCCCTGGCAGTAGCCCCGGTAGGCCGACACCAGACACACCAGCAGGATCGCCGGGGCCATGGCGCGGATGCTCATGGCGGCGTCGGGATTCTCCAGATAGTTTGCCGCCAGCCAGTGGGGAAACAGGAACAGGATCAGCGAGAACAGCACGCCGATGACGGCGAAGGTGCCCAGCGCCACCCGGAAGGTCTTCTCCTCCTGGCGCATACGGCCGTGGGCGTCCGCCTCCGCCACCAGGCGGGAAAGGGCCACGGGAAGTCCCGCGGTAGCCAGCGTGAAGAAGATGTTATAGATGCTGTAGGCCCCCATGAACATGGAGTAGCCCTCGTCCCCCAGGATGTTGCCCAGCGGGATCTTGTAGATGGCCCCCAGCACTTTCATGATCACCACACCCACGGTGAGTATCGCCGCGCCGTGCATGTAGTTTTGCTTTTTTCTTGCCATTGGCTGCCTCCGATCAGGCTGAATTGAAGCGGTACGTTATGCCTCCGCAACCTCCGCAAGGATGCGCCGCGCCACGAAGACGCCGCTGGCCGAGGCGTGGGACAGCGAGTGGGTCACACCGGAGCAGTCGCCGATCACATAGAGGCCCTTGTGGATGGTCTCCAGGTTCTCGTCGATCTCGACCTCCATGTTATAGAACTTGACCTCCACGCCGTAAAGCAGCGTGTCGTCGTTGGCGGTGCCGGGGGCGATCTTGTCCAGGGCGTAGATCATTTCGATGATGCCGTCCAGGATGCGCTTGGGGATGACCAGGCTCAGATCGCCGGGGGTGGCCGCCAGTGTGGGGGTCACGAAGCTCTCGGCGATGCGCTGGGGGGTGGATCTGCGGCCGCGGACCAAGTCGCCGAAGCGCTGGACCATCACGCCGCCGCCCAGCATGTTGGACAGCCGGGCGATGCTCTCGCCATAGCCGTTGGAGTCCTTGAAGGGCTCGGAGAAATGCTTGTTGACCAGCAGGGCGAAGTTGGTGTTTTCGGTGTGCTTGGCCTTGTCCTCATAGCTGTGGCCGTTGACGGTGACGATGCCGTTGGTGTTCTCGTTGACCACCACGCCGTGGGGGTTCATGCAGAAGGTGCGGACCATGTCCTCAAACTTCTCAGTACGGTAGACGATCTTGCTCTCATACAGCTCGTCCGTCAGTTCGGAGAAGACCTCGGCCGGCAGCTCGACGCGCACGCCGATGTCCACCCGGTTGGAGTGGGTGGGGATCTTCAGATCGCGGCAGATGCCTTCCATCCACTTGCTGCCGCTGCGGCCGACGGAGATCACGCAGTCGCGGCACTCGTATTGCTCCTCGCCCGCGGAGATGACGTAGCCGTCTTCGGTCTTTTCCACCGCCGTAACAGCCGTGTTGAAGACGAAGTCCACCTTGTCCTTGAGTTCGTTATAGATGTTCGCCAGCACCACATAGTTGATATCCGTGCCCAGATGGCGGACCTGGGCGTCCAGCAGGTGCAGGCCGTTTTCCAGGCATTTCTTTTTCAGCTTGGTGTTGGCCGTGGAGTAGAGCTTGGTGCCCTCGCCGCCGTAGGTCAGGTTAATGCTGTCCACATAGCGCATGAGCTCGATAGCCTCGGTTTTGCCGATATGCTCATAGAGGGTGCCGCCGAACTGGTTGGTGATGTTGTACTTGCCATCCGAAAACGCGCCCGCGCCGCCGAAGCCGCTCATGATACTGCAAACCGGGCAGTTGACACAGCTTTTGATGGTCTTGCCGTCGATGGGGCACTTGCGCTTTTCCAGCGGTCTGCCCAGCTCGATCACCGCGATCTTCAGTCCCTTTTCCGCCTTGGCCAGCTCGTAAGCGCTAAAGATGCCTCCCGGGCCGGCGCCGATAATGACTACGTCGTACTTCATTTTACTATTCTCCTTGTGGACGTATGCATAAAACTCTTTCAAAACAACGAAAAACCGTCTCCTTTCCTCTGGGGAAATGGAAACGGCTCCAAATAGTTCCTCGCTTACCATACCACTCTTCGGGTCAATAGTCAAATGAAATAAATGTAAACTTCCCCTCTTCCCTGTTTGTCGCCAATTCACCGCTTGCTTTTGTTCTGGCGGTGATATATAATGTGAAAGCTCTCTATGGGTGTCGCGCGTATCGCGCGGGGTTAGGCATAGCGCTTGTTCAAGGCAGACAAAACGAAAAACAAATTATCCGGGTGTAGCGCAGCTGGTAGCGCGCGTGGTTTGGGACCATGAGGCCGCAGGTTCGAACCCTGTCACTCGGACCAAATACAGCAGATTGTCTCTTGACGGTCTGCTGTATTTCTTACAAATGGATCAATATGAACCTGCGGCCTCATGCCATACAATCCCGGCCGCGAAGCGGTCGCGGCGCCGCGCAGCGGCGTGGTGACCGCAGGTTCGAACCCTGTCACTCGGACCAACGTCGGAGTTCACTCCGCACGGCTCGAAAATGGCAATCGCAAATGCGGTTGCCATTTTCTCATCTGTGCTCCGTGGCTCCTCCTTTCCGAATCGAACCCACTGCGTTGGGCTTCGATTCGGTTTTCGGCTGCGGCGAAGTCCGTTATGAACACTCGCACCATAAAGGGACTCTGATCATGATATGATCAGGGCCCCTTTTCTTCTTTCCTTATCGTGCATTGTCTGTTATAATTATCTCGACAAATCGGACAATATGAAGTGACTCCTAGCTTGTAAAGCGTGGATTTACCTGTCATACTAAAGCTGCGAAGCAGTAAGACGGAATTACCACATACAAGGAGGA